>DATGJI010000059.1 GCA_035295225.1 Candidatus Eremiobacteraceae bacterium
TTCATCTTCGGAGACGGCCGGAAACCCGACGTCCATGATGTGCACGCCGATGTCGGACAGGCGCTTACAGATCTCGTACTTCGTCTCGGGCGTGTAGGCGATGCCGCACATCTGCTCGCCGTCGCGCAAGCTCGTGTCGTAGATGCGCAACCGCTTTGGATCGGGAAACGCGATGTCTTTCGTGAACTCGCGCGGATCGCGGATCAGGCGCTCGATGGGCTCGCGGAATTCCACGGCGAACTCCCGACGCGAAGGCCTTCTTCGCGCTTCAACGATGAGGGATGACTACGGTTCGACGATGATCTCGCCGCGCATTCCCGCGCTATAGTCGAAGAAACATCCGTACAAGAACGTCCCCGGCGTCTTTGCGGTCAGCACCGGCGACGAGGCGCCTGGGCGGATCTCGCCGGTCGACCACTGGCCGGCGTCGATCGTGGTAGACGGACGCGTGCTCGCGTCGGTCCACATCGGATCGTCCACAAACGTCGTGCCCGTAAGGCCGGTGGCGGTGTGCGCGTGGGTATCGTCGTTCTTGAAGACCACGCGGTCCCCGACGTGGACGCGCAGCACGGCCGGTGATGTTCCCACGGCGTCACCCGCCGAGGTGTGGACGACTGCTGCGAACTTGGCAAGAGACAGCGACACCGTGAAAGTGTCGGCCCGGGCCGCCCCTGGGGCCAATAGCACGATCAGCGCCGCCGCCGACGAGGCGAAGAACCCCAACCGTCCCCGATGATAAAACACGTTGACGCCTTCCGCGGTGAAAATGCGCTTCCCTCCGGTCGCTCGAGCGGCCGATCGGGAGACCTTGCTCACAGTCTGTGAACGAATGGTAACGTCCTGACCGTTTCCGCTGTCTTACCGATGTCGGGCCTGGCCTGTTCCTTTCTTCTATGGCCAGAGAAGCGGCGGGAATGCTAGTAAGCCATTGAGCGCCCCGAACGGACGAAAGCGTGACGACCGAGGTCACATAAAGCGGCCTGTTTCTCGTTTTGCTCCCCGCGTCGACGGGATGTCCGTCCAGCCCATCCGCGCCAACATCGCGCAAGACTATTCGCACGCGCTGCGCCCCGGCCAGATCATCCCGGCGCTGCTCCTTGCATGCGCGGCGGGGGGTATCGTTTGGGCTTTGCCGCTCGCGCCCCACAATGCGATCGGCTTCGCCGCGCTCATCGCCACGACGATCGCGCTCGACGTGCTAGCCGCCGATGCGGTCCGCGCCGGCCGCCGCGTCATCGGGCCTGCTCTTATCATCACGATCGCGGCGTTCGTGCTCTACGGCGCGCCGGCCGCGATCCTTGTCGGCGCAGTCCGCGGCATCACGCGCGCGCTCGTACCGGCGTCGTTGACGCGGGTCGAGGGCGCGTGCGTCGCTTCAATGGGCGTCATCGGGCCGATGCTCGCGAGCGCATCGGCGGCTGCTCTGCCGTTGATGATCGCGCACCCGTCGCCGTGGATCAGCATCGCGGTTTACGTCGCGTGCGCGTTTATCATCGAAGTCGGCGCTGAAAGTCTCGTGCTCGGCCGCCTGTCTCGCCCGTCGATCTTGCGCGCGCTCGAGCGCAACGTCGGTTGGTCGGCCGTCAACTACGCGCTGTACGGCGCGCTTGGTGCATGGCTTGGAACCGCGCTCGCAGCCGGCCGCTGGGCCGATCTGCTGTTCGTCGGCATCCCGCTCGCCATCGTTCGGCAGACCACCGACATGTCGGGCGGCGAAGAACGCTACGTCGGCACGATCGAACATGAGAACTCGGTGCTCTTCGACCGGATCGGCCAACTCGATCGCATGAACGGCGATCTTATCGAAGCTCTTTCGATGGCGATCGATGCGCGCGACCCGCACCAGACCGGGCACAGCGGACGCGTGGCGCAAATATCGGCTGCCATCGGCGTCGCACTCGGTCTCGCCGGCGAACGATTGGAGAATCTGCGCCGAGCGGCGCTGCTTCACGACGTCGGCACACTCGCGCTTTCCGGGCACGTCACGGATAAGCCCGGTCCGCTCTCGCCGCAAGAACGCCGTTACGTCCAGATGCACAGCGACCTCGGCGCTCGCTTCGTCGCCAAATGGCGCGACTGCCGCGACATGGCGCAGATCATCGAACAGCATCACGAGCGGCTGGACGGCAGCGGTTACCCGCGCGGCCTCTCCGGCGACGCCATCGTATTGGAGGCGCGGATCGTCGCGGTCGCAGAGAGCTACGTCGCGTTGACGTCGCCGCGCCAGCACCGCGTCGCTTTGACGCACGCCGAAGCGCTGGATGAGCTCCGTGGCGGCGTAGAAACGCTGTACGATCCGAACGTCATCGAGGCGCTGGCGCAAGTCGCCGAGACAAGAACGGCAGACGTCCTGCCGATCACTCGCCTCCGCAAACCTTAGCCTTAGGAAATGTAGGGCGGACCTTTACGGTCCGCCGGCGGCCCATAAAGGGCCGCCCTACGTTATCATAGTGTGAACTCGCGCGCGGGGCCTTCGCGCACGATTCGCCCGCCTTCCAACAGATACGCGTAATCTGCGAGCTGCACGGCGAATGGCGCCGGGCGTTCGGCCAAGAGCACCGGCATGTCCTCGACGCAGACTTGCCTGATCACGCGCAGTACATGGGTGATATCCGCCGCGTCGAGCTCGGCGGACGGCTCATCGAGCATCAGCAGCTGGGGCTTGCTCATCAGCGCGCGCGCGATCGCGAGAATCTGTCCATCGCCCGCATCGAGCTTCCAAGCCGGCTGCGCGGCGGCCGTTCCGAGCTTGGGAAATCGCTCCAAGAACGCATCGACTTCGGATGCGATCGACCAGCGGTCGCGGCGAACCCACGCGCCGATCTCCAGATTTTCGCGCACCGTCAGCGAACCGAAGATCGCTCGACCCTGCGGCACGAGCACGATGCCGCGCCGAACAGAATCGAACACGGGGATCCGGCGCACGGCGCGGTCGGCGAAGGTTATCGAGCCCTTGTGCGGCCGCAGTGCTCCGGCGAGCGCCAAGAGCACCGCCGATTTCCCGGACCCCGCCGCTCCGATGATGGACACGACCGTGCCTGCGAAGAGCCGAAGATCGATGCCGCTCACGACGTCGCGCATGCCGTAGCCCGCGTGCAGTCCGCTGACTTCGAGCACCGGCGTGAGGCGATCAGGCAGCGCCATCTGCACGCCTTTGATCGAAGGAACCGTACGCGCGCTTTGCGATTTCCAGTAATCCGTCCGGCAGCCAGACGAACGCTGCGATGAGCAGTAGTCCGGCCACGATCGGCCCCCCTCGGCCCGCGATGACGATCAGCGGCAACGCACACCCGGCGATCGGTGCTCCTAAGAGCGGGCCGAAAATACTGCGCCGGCCGCCGATCACGGCGACACCAACGGCTATGCAGAGCTGCTGGATGAGCGTCGTGGTTCCCAGTGCGACTTCCGCGGGTAGGAGCACGCCGGCAGCGCCGGCCGCCAGAGCGCCGGCGCCAAATGCGAACCAGCTATTTGCTGCTGCTCTGCAGATACCCACGCAGAGCGCGAGGACGATCACCCCTTCAAAGGTAGACGCGGAGTGCGGAAAAACTTTGTTCACGACGCCGCTTTGCATCTGTCGATCGGTACTAGCGACCAGTACCACGACCGCAGAGAATGCGAAAGTCGCGACCGCGAAATACTTGTCATCAAGTCGCCGCAAACCCAAGCCGACGAGAACCCCCACGCCTGCCGCGCTCGACGCGCCGATCAATAGCTGTGCGATGAGCGATCCGTGCGCAAATCCGGACGCGGCGCCCGCGCTGATCGCGCCGAACGCCATGAAGCCGGCACCGGCAAGCGACAAGCGTCTTGGCGCCGCGGGCACGAACGCGGTGAGCCCCAATGCCAACGCCGAGATGTAACTCCAAATGAGCGCTTCGATCACGACGCGGCGTCCTTGGCGGCGGCAGCGTCAGGCTTGCTCCGGACTGCGACGCCGATTGCGATGGCGACCAGCAGCACGACCGCGAGAACGATAGGCGAGAACGCGGGCCGGTGCGCTGAGACGGCATCGACGGCAAGCGCCAGCACGAACGACAGCATCGCCGCCACGCCCACCGAGCCGACCGGTGCGAACATGCATGCAGCGAGCGCAGCGATCAAAACCATCGCCGGCATCGCAATCGTGAACGACCCTGCGTGCATCGCGAAAATCGCGCCGCCGATGCCGGTTACCGCGCAGATCGCGGCCATGGCGGCGGGTGGAACTCGGTCGGCGCGCAGGCCCATGAATTGCGCCGCGGCCGGATTGTCGATGGCCGCTCGAACTCCCAAGCCGAATCTCGTGCGATAGATCGCCACATGCAGTGCGACGCATGCGAAGATGCAGGTCGCCACGGCGAGAGCCTGCATCTCGGTGAACGTGAAGCCGCCGATGTTGGCGATTCGCTCAGAGAGCAGCGGTCGCGGCAGCGTTGCGACGGCATCGAGTCTGAAGACCGCGAGGTAACCCAGGATGATGAGGTAAGCGGCTAAGCCTGCCGCGACCATGAGGTCGGCGGCAGCGCGCTTTCGCAACGGGTTCAGCGCGAACCGATCGAATAAGAAGCCGGCGATCGCGGCCGCGAGGGCACCCGCGACAAGCCGCTCCCATTGCGGCGCACCGGTAGCAGCGAATTGATATTCTTCGGCGGCGCCGAGGATGAAGGCGCCGACCAACATGAGGTTGAGGAAACCGAACACATCCAAGCAAACGGTGGTCGCGGCTGAGACAAGCGCGATAACGCTGCCGTCGAACAGCGCGCCGGCAACGACCTTGGCATCCATCGTTCGCTCCCCTACGCCTCTGCTGCGGAGGCACCCTGCCCATGCGAACCGGCGCGAGAGGCGGCATTTCGCGCTTCGTGGTAGAAGGCGCACCACCATGACCGACTTCAACCGCATGACGATCGGCGAAGTCCTCAACCGGCAAGCCGAACGCTATGCGGAGCGAGCCGCGGTGTCGTACGCGGACCGCGACGTGCGCTGGACGTATCGCGACTTCATCCGCCGCACGGATCGTGTCGCAAACGGTCTCATGACGCTCGGCATCCGCAAGGGCGAACACATCGCTATCTGGGCGCCGAATGTGCCGGAGTGGCTGCTCGTGCAGTACGCCGCCGCAAAGATCGGCGCGATCCTCGTCACCGTCAGCACCACAAGCACCGCCACCGAGCTGGATCGCTTGCTCCGCCACAGCGAAGCGACGACGCTCTTCATGGCGCCGAGCCATCGGGGGCTGGATTTTGTCGCGACGCTGCGCGAACTTCTACCCGATCTCGACGACGCGCCCGTCGGCCACGCCACGTTCGAGAAATATCCGCGCCTGAAGCGTCTGCTCGTGATCGGAAAGCAGCGCCTCCCGGGCATGCTTCGATTCGACGACCTCTTCGATCTCGCGGCACAGGCGCAAGAAGGCGAGCTGCGCAGGCGCGAGTCGGCGCTGGATAACTTCGACGTCATCAACGTCCAATACACAAGCGGAACGACCGGAGTTCCAAAAGGCGTGATGCTCACGCATCGCGGCATGCTGCAGAACGCGTTCGCTCTCACGCTCTGTCAGAAGATGACGCAGAACGATCGGCTGTGCATCCCGGTTCCGTTCTTCCATTGTTTCGGCTGCAGCAGCGCAAGCATCGGAGCGGTCGTGCGCGGCGCATGCATGGTGCCGGTCGAGGTCTTCGAACCGGCGACGGTGCTCGCGACGGTGATGAACGAGCGGTGCACGGCGCTCTATGGCACGCCGACCATGTTCACTGCTATGCTTTCGCATCCGCAGTTCGCCGACTTCGACTTGACGAGCTTGCGGACGGGCATCATGGCCGGCGCGCCGTGCCCTGTGCAATTGGTGTCAGACGTCATCGAGCGCATGGGAGCGCGCGACTTCACCGTTGCATACGGCCTGACGGAGTCGTCACCCGGCGTGACGCAGACGCGCACGGATGATCCGGCGGAAAAGCGGCGCACGACGGTCGGACGGCCGCTGCCCGGCATGCAGGTGCGTATCGCCGACCCGGAATCCGGCGACGACGTGCCGGCGGGTAAGTCCGGTGAAGTGCTGTCGCGGGGTCACAGCACGATGAAAGGGTATCTCAAAGACCCGAGCGCCACGGCGCAGGTCATCGACGAGGCAGGCTGGCTGCACACGGGCGATCTTGGTTCGATCGACGCCGACGGCTACGTCAAGATCGTCGGCCGGCTCAAAGACACGATCATCCGCGGCGGTGAGAGCATCTTTCCGGCCGAAGTCGAGGCGTTCTTGCGGACAAATCCAAAGATCCGCGACGTCGCTGTGGTCGGTGTGCCGAGCATGATGTACGGCGAAGATGTGTGCGCTGCGGTCGTGCTTGCCGTAGGCACGTCGATCACAGAGCCGGAACTCGCAGCGTTCTGCGAAAACCGGATCGCGCGCGAGAAAATCCCGTCGCTTCTGATGGTGCTAAAGGAACTGCCGCTGACTGGGAGCGGGAAGGTGCGAAAGACCGATCTTCGCGCGATGGCGATCGAGCGCTTCAACCGCCAGGCCGACGCCGACATCGCGACGGCATGACTCAGACGACGTTTTCTGCGACGGCGACGCGGGTCGCCTCCGAAGCCTCGGACTTCGCGCGAGCCCGACGTTCGATGGCAGGCGGCGTGTCTTCGCCGGTGCGAGCGGGAACGGCGGTCGGCGGCGCGCCGCCCGTCATCGCGCGCGCGCGCGGCAGCCGCATCTTCGACGCCGAGGATCGCGAGTACATCGACTACTTGTGCGCCTACGGCCCGGTTCTTCTCGGGCACGCCGACGAACGGATAGCAGCCGCTGTCGATCGCGCCTGCAGACAAGGCGCGGTCCTGGGCGGCACGCATTCGGAAGAGATCAGGCTAGCCGAACGGCTCGGAGAAGCGATGCCGTCGATGCAGCGCGTGCGGTTCGTCTCCACGGGAACCGAGGCGTGCGCGAGCGCCGTTCGCGTCGCGCGCGCATTCACCGGGCGGCTGAAAATCGTGCGCTTTGCCGGCAACTATCATGGCCACTCCGACGCGATGATCTTCAACGCCGGGGCGGCGTCTAATTCGCGCGCCGATGCGCGCGCGGGTATCACCCAAGGCGTGGCAGGCGACGTGATCGCTCTGCCCTACGACGATCTTCAGACGTTGGGCGCCGCGCTTTCGCGCGAAGGCGACCGCGTCGCAGCCGTCATTCTCGAGCCGGTGGTGGGCAACATGGGGCTCGTGCTGCCCAGCGACGGTTATCTTTCGGGCGTTCGCTCTCTCGCGACGCGCCACGGTGCGCTCTTGATCTTCGATGAGGTCATCACGGGTTTCCGACTCGGGCTCGGCGGCGCGCAAGAGCTCTTCGGCGTCAAGCCCGACGTCACGTGCGTCGGCAAAGTCCTTGGCGGAGGGTTGCCGATCGCGGCATTCGGCGGGCGCGCCGACGTCATGGCGGTGCTGGCGCCTGATGGTCACGTGTTCCAAGGGGGAACCTTCTCCGGCAACCCCGTGTGCGTCGCGGCCGCGCATGCGCTGTTGGATGCGATCGAAAGCGATCCGCTTTTCTATAACCGCTTGAGCGCGAAAGGAAGCCGCCTCGCGCGCGGTGCGCGCCATGCGCTTGCGGATGCCGGACTTGATTTCCCGGTAGTGCAGCTCGGATCGATCGTCGATTTCATGTTCCGCCATGGCGGCGCGCACCGCACGTTCGACGAAGCTAAGCAGGCGGATGCTCGAAGCTACGCGCGCTACTACTGGGCGATGCTGGAGCGCGGCGTCTTCCTTCCTCCATCGCAGATGGAAGTGATGTTCCTGACCGCGGCGCACAGCGATGAAGATATCGACCGAACGGTTGATGCGATGCGTAACGCTTTGCTCGCACTGGCTGAAGGGGCCGACGCGAGTCGGCCCTAGTAAGAAAGGGCCGACTGATGTCGGCCCTTTCGTAGTGGACTTCAGATCGGAGTTGTCGGCCCTGGTTTAGGTGTCCGGCGTCTCCGAGATCGCCGTTATCTCGTATTTGTTCGTCGTCGGACTGAACGGCGGCGGATTGGAACCGAGGCGCTTGTCGTAGCCCATGTGCCGGCAGAAGCCGGTCGCGCAGCCGTTGGCGCCGTAGACTTGTGTGCCAAGCTTGCCGCGCACGTTCTCGACGAGGCTTCCGAAGATCGTCAGAACGCGATTCGCTCCGCCGCCGCACGCGCCAGCGCCGCACGATGAGTTGGAGAAGGTGCCGCTGTTGCACGCGCCGGTGCACTCGCCGTTGTAGCCGGTGAGCAGCAGCGCGTCCACTTCGAAGGCGGCGTCGGTGTTGTCGTTGACTTTGATGTTGTTCGCCCACATCGCAAGCACGTCGGTAGAGTTGGAGTCGGTGGTCGGATTGTCGTCGTAGAGCACCGACTTGTTCAGCGTGATCGTGTTGCTGTAGCTGAGCGGGCTGGACGAGTTGTAGTCCGGAACCGCAAGCGTGTATTGTCCGTGAACGGTGGCGTTCACGCCGGCGTTGGGCGTGAAGCCCGCGCCGATGCCGCCTGCGACGGTCACATTGCCGTCCACGAAGATCGAGCCGTTGCCGCCCGATCCGCCTGCCGGTTGACCTGACGCTTCGCCTGTGTAGGTGGTGGTGCCGCCCGGTCCGACGACCGTGGTCGTATTGCTGGAGAAGTTGACGGTTACATCATAGTTGCCGGCTTGCGTCTGGAAGATGAACTCCTGGTTGCCCGTGCCGACGCACGAGACCGGACATGCCGAACCCTGCGCGTACACGGTCACGTTGCCGGAGATGTAGATGCCCGTCGAGAGAGGCAAGCTTCCACTCGTGGGGATCACGCCGTTGACATAGAGTCCCGGCGGCACCTGCGGTGGCTGCTGCGGGCTCAACGGCGCGGACGTGCCGTTCCACGCTTCGCTCGCGACGAGGAGATTGTCTTTGAACGTGGGCAGCGGTTTCGGCGGTACGCCGACCGAGATATTGCTCGAAGCGCTCTGGCCGCCGTTGAGAACCGAATTCCAGTCTGCCGTGTTTTGCGGACCGGTCAACTGCCCCGTGGTGTAGTTATCCCAGTTGATGTTCTGGCCGGTCTCGATGGTCGAACCGAAGATCGGCGAGTCGCCGTCGGCATACAGGATGTTCATCGGGCCGCCCGAGTAGACGGGGCCGTCGTAGTGCTGGCCGTTCGCATACCAGACTTTGCCGCCGACGTTGTTCGTCTCGGAGACGCTGTACATCTCATACGCGGAATACGGCACCGTGCGGACGAGCGCGTAGAGCGATCGTGTGATGCCGTTCTGTCCGTTTGCACCGAGGAAACCTGACCCCGCCGTGCCGGTGGCCGACACCAAGAAGTACTCGAGGCTGCCGGTGGTCGGGAATTGATAATCGACCTGCGCGGTATAGCTGCCGCTGAACCATCCGTCGCCCGGTACGGACGTGGATATCGGCGTGGGGATCGAGACGTTCTTGCCGGACGTATTTTCTCCGAGCTGCAGCACGACGTCGTCGATGCCGGAGTAAGCGTTTGCGAGCGCCACGTTGCTTACGCCGTTGACACCTGCGCTGTGGAATTCATAGATCACCGCGTCCGTGATGCCGCCGATCAAGATGGCGATCACCACCGTGATGATGACCACCATGATCAGCGCGACGCCGCGCTCGGCTTTGCGGGTGACTTTCTGCTTATCCATTAGTGAAACGCCTTCCAAGACGAAAAGTAGATCTCGTTCGAGACGTATGCGTGTTCGGCGACACCGCCGCTTGTCGCGGATCCCGTATTGCCGACCACCTGAGTCGCCTGGTTCACGACCGAGATATCGATCTGCAGCCCCAAAACTTTGTCCGAGCAAGTCGTGTCCGTCACGTTGCAGCCGAGCGGCGTGACGCCGAACGGAACGTTGGCCGCGCCGTCCACGTTGTGGATGAGCGTCTGGGTTCCGGTGGTGGAGTTTTGGCACGGCACCGTCAACGGATTCGGCTCGGAGTTGTATTGCGCAAGCGTTTCCGTGCACTCTTGCAGCAGGTTCGGCGGATTGTAGAATATGGTCTCGACATTATACACCGGGATAGGTTCGTGGGCCCCGTTCACCGGCATCGTCTTGCTCAAGTGACCGGACGTGCCGGCGTCGCTTGTCACGACGTAAAAGGAGACGGCCGTGTTGCCGTCCGTCGTGTTCTGCAGCGCCCCGGCCGCTGGAATAACCGAGCACGTGTTGCTTTGCGAACACGGGTTATCTTCGATGTCCGGCGTGGCCATCTTCGTGGCATCGTTGATGCGCGCCATCGCGATGCGGCCTTGCGTCTCCGCGTCGAGGTGCGCATCTTGGAACCGGAAGTTCTGGATGGCGGCGGTGAATTCTGCCACCGTCAGTCCGAGCACGATCCCGAGGATCGTCATCGCGAACAACAACTCGATGAGAGTGAACGCGCGCCCGGACTGCGAGCTCCGTCTGTGCTTCATATCCTCTATGTTCCGAAGGTCGGCGAAGGCGTGGGCGTGGGCGACGGCTTGACCGTGGGTGACGGCGACGGCTTCGGCGTTCCCGACGGCGTGGGCGTCGGCTTCGCTGTCGGCGACGGCGACGGTTTCGGCGTTCCCGACGGCGTGGGCGTGGGTGTCGCGGTGGGCAGCGGTGAGATCGGCGGCGCGGTGCCGTAGTTCAGGCCGGACGGCTGATTCGCGTTGAGGCCGGTCAATTCGTACACTTGCGAATTCGGCGAAGTTCCGGTCTTGACCCAGATCTGGATGTTTGCGGCGTTCGTGTCGGTGGGCGATTGCGTTGCCGCCCACATGAACTCCAAATTATTGTTGCCGCACCCGGACGGCAGCGCTTGCCAGTTATTCGTGTCCGGTCCGTTCGGCGGCGGCTTGACGTACGAGCCGTTCATCACCGGGAACGTGCCGCACGAAGCCGCGGGCGCGTAGTTCGACCAGTTCGAGTAGTTCCAGAAATTTCCCGAATCGTTCTGAACCGTTGAGAGCAGATAGTTCGCTTCCGAGACGGCGACGGAATTCGAGCCGGCTTGCGACTGCGCGCCGACCGTCGCGATCATGTCTTGGGAGACGAGCAGAAACACAAGCGTCAGCAGCGTCACCGCTACCAACACTTCCAGGAGCGTCATACCACGCTGTCTCATCGGGTTACCTCTGGCGATCCGGGCGGTTATAGACAACCCCCCGGACAGTATATATCCGGTGTGACCGGAGTAACAGCGCATCTGTTACACCTCGTGGATATTATATCGCCCTAAATCCGGGCGGCAAAGACCTCTGCACTGATTGTGCCTACGGTCACGCGTCTCATCTATTGTCGAGCATCTCCCCAAAAGTCCTAAGAGCCGTCCCGCGCGAAGGCGACCGAACCGGTTTCTCTACGGCTCGCGCACACCCGCGCCGATGAAACCATATAGGAAGAACGTTTTTCGAACGATCGGCGGTTCTTTGGCTATGGCATCTCATATGACGGCAGTGAGCGGTGCGGCGGCGTTCCCGCTGAGCCTTGGCGAATTGTTGATGAAGATGTACGAGGACAAAGCCTCGGACTTGCACATCGTCGTTGGTTGCCCACCGATGGTTCGACGCGGCGGCCAGCTCGAAGCTCTGATGGATCAAGTGCTCACGCCCGAAGATACGCACCAGTTATTGACGTCGATCTTGAACGACGACCAGCTGGATGTGCTCGAGTCTAAGCGCCAGCTCGACTTCGCCTACTCCATGATCGACCTGGCGCGTTTCCGCGTCAACTTCAGCTACGAGCGCGGCGCGCTCGCGGGCGTCTTCAGACTGATCCCGACCGACCCGCCGCACCTCGAAGAGACGAACTTCCCGGATATCCTCGCGGAAGTCACCGGACGGCCGCGCGGCCTCGTGCTCGTCACGGGACCGACGGGCTCCGGAAAATCGACGACGCTCGCCGCGATGTTGGACTTCATCAACCGCCACCGACGTTCGAAGATCGTGACGATCGAAGACCCGGTCGAATTCATGCACAAGAGCCAGAAGTCGATCATCACGCAACGCGAGATCGGCCGCGACACGCTCTCCGCAGCAGACGCGCTGCGCGCGATGCTGCGCCAAGATCCGGACGTCGTGCTCATCGGCGAGATGCGCGACCTCGAAACCATCGCGCTCGCGTTGACCGCGGCTGAGACCGGCCACCTCGTCTTCGCGACGCTGCACACGACGAGCGCGCCCGAGGCCGTGACCCGCATCATCGACGTCTTCCCGCCGGATCAGCAAGAGCAGGTCAGGATAATGTTGTCGACCGTGCTCGAAGCCGTCTTCTCACAGACGCTCGTGCCGCGAGCAGACGGCAACGGCCGCGTCGCCGCGCTCGAGATCCTCATCGGAACGCCGGGCATCCGGAATCTCATCCGCGAGAACAAGATCCAGCAGATGATCAGCGCGATGCAGACCGGTCAGAACCTCGGCATGCAGACGCTGGAGAAAGATCTGGCGAATCTCGTGAAGTCCGGCGTGATCACGCTCGAAGCTGCCATGGCAAAAGCGTCGAATCCGGCCGAAGTGAAGCGCGTGATCGGGGTCGGGAACTAACCGCTTCGCGATCGCGACGCTTCCACGCGAGCGATGAGGCGCGCGACATCTTCACGCCGTATGAATCCGCCGTACGTCCCAGCGTCTTCGACGATCACGGCTTCCGGCCGGTTGACCGCAAGCGCCGGCAGCAGCGCCATGGCGTCGTCGTCCGGCGCTACCGTCGCCAGGTCCGCGACGCGAGTCATGACCGCGGTGATGCTCGTTCCGCTCGCACGATCAAGCGGAACGGTCGCGACTTCTTCGTCCCCCACACAGCCGGCCGGACGCTCGCCGAAGAGCACGGGCAACGATCGCGATGGTGCCGCGGCTCGCAAAGCAGCCGCGGCCTGTTCGACCGTGGCGGTCGTCTGGAGCACCTCTACGTCTTTTGCGTAAAGGTCTCGCACTAACAGGCCGTCGAGAGCGATGCGAACGATCATCGTCTTGTATTGTCCGTCCGCAAGACCGCCGAGAAACCACGCTGTCGCGCACGCCCAGATGCCGATCGCGGGATCTTGGATAAGCGCAACCCAGCAGCCGATCGCGCCAAGGAGAATCGCTATCGCTTTGCCCGCCATCGCGGCTTGGCGCGTCGCTTTGACCGCGTTGCCCGACAAGCGCCAGAGCAGGCCGCGCACAACGCGCCCGCCATCCATCGGGAGGCCGGGCAGCCAGTTGAACCCGCCAAGCAGACCGTTTGCGAGCGCGAGGTAGCCGAGAAGATCGCCCGCGGGCCCGCCGGCCTTGGTCAGGCCATATGCGCCAAGACCAAACACGATCGCAAGCGCGGTGCTGACTGCCGGGCCGGCCGCGCCGATGGCGATATCGTCAGCCGGGCGATCGTCGGTGTGCGCGATGCGCGCGGTAGCGCTCAAGAGAGTCATGGTGACGCACGCCACCGCCTTGCCGCGTCGTTGTGCGACGATCGCGTGGCCGAGCTCGTGTGCGAGCACCGACCCGAAGAGCAACGCCGTGAAGAGCAGGCCGACCGCCAAGGCCTGCCCCGGCGTGGTCTGCGGCGCCACGCGCGGCAGGAGTCCATACGATATGGCGCAGGTGAGTGCGCCGAAGAGAAATAGCGCCGATGCATGGACGCGGATTTCGATGCCGGCGATCGATCCAAGGCGATAGCTCCGCTCGCTCACGGCACCGCGCGCTTCATGGAAAAGCCCGTCGAATGCGCTTCAGGCGTCGCAACTGCCTCCTGCGCTGCGGCCAACAGCCTATCGACGGTGATGGTCGCGCCGCCCTCCGTGAAGGCGAGACCGACTCGCGGCCGCGCGCCGGATTGCGCGTGCTGCGAGCGCAGCCGATCGGCGATCATCATCCCGACATCTTTGGCCCCGCCTTGAGGCAGACCGTCGAGGAGCACGGCGCACACATACGGCGCGAGATCCCCGGCGACGTCGGAGCGGCGCAGGCACGAGCGCGTCAGCGCAGCCAGCGCGGCGTGCGCGCTGCCATCCCCGCCTGCGGCGACGACGAGAACGGCGACCGACGACGCACCGGGCACCGCGCCCGCTATCGCCTCCGCGACGTGCTGCCTAAAATCTTTGCTCGGCTCGTCGCGGCGAAGCGCACCGGCATCGACACGCGCGCGCAGCTCGGCGATGTCGAAAGGTTTGCGCAGAAAATCGACGTTGGTGTTTCCGGCGCCGAGACGGTCGGGCGCCGCGTCGTCCGCGGAGACGAAAATCACCGGCGTGCCGCGGGCATTGCTGTCGCTTTCGATCCGTGCCAGCAGCCCAAATCCGTCCAGTCCGGCCATGCGGACATCGGACACGATGCAGTCGACGCGCGGCTGGGAAAGGATGAACTCCGCCGCCTCGGCTCCGTCGCCGAAGCAGGTCACGGAGCGACCAGGCTTGGCGAGCGCCAGCTCCATAAGGGCTCGGATCTCGACGTCGTCGTCGATGATGACGATGCTTTGCGGTTGGGGCATCATGCCTGCGGGTGTAACGTCGGGTGCGTCGCGCCTGTCGAACGGGATAGGAGGGAGTCGCTCACACTTCCTCCGCCGGGGGTTGCGGCGCTCTCCTGCCCTTCCCAGCCGCGAACTCCGAAAGCGGCTCTCCAATCGAGCCGGCCGCGGCCGGCCGTCGCAAGACGGCCGGCCGGATATTTTGTCGCTGCGCTAGTCCATTGTCCATTCCCAAGAATTCCAATAGGCCGATGTCGCCGGCGATGCTTTGAAGCCCTTGAATCGATTGGTGAACACGTCGGCTCGGCGCTCTACATAGAGGATGATCGTGGGAACCTGCGTCGCGAGTTCGGTCTGGATGATCGCGTAGTCGGCTTTACGGCGTGCCACGTCAAAAGTGCTGAGGGCGTCGTTCTCGGCTGCTTGGACCTTCGGGTCGCACCAGTGCAAGCTGTTCTGGCCGGCCGGCGGGAACTGATCGCAGCCGTATAAGGACGAGTCGTCCGGATCGACGCCGTTCACCCAGCCGTAGTATGCCATCTCATACTTGTACGAGTTGAGGATGCCGCCGTTCTGCTGCGAGTTGAAGAAGAGCGGCGCCGGATACGTCTTCTGCGTCATCTCGATGCCGACGCCACGCAACTCTTGCTGGATGATGTTGCCTACCGCAGCGCCGATGACATTGCCGGAGATGTATGCGTATTGGATCGTGAACCGCTGTCCGTTCTTGGTCAGGATGCCGTCGGGCCCGGGCTGCCAGCCGGCCTGCGCCAATAGTTTGCGCGCCATCGGCGGATTGAAGCCGATGTGCGGAATGCTCCTATCGTACGCCCAGTTGAAATACTGCTGGTCGCTGTCGGATGGGACGAAGACGTCGTGGGTCGCATCGTGGGCGATCCGTTGCCGATCCATCGCGTATTCTATCGCCTGCCGCACGCGCACGTCGGACCACGGCGTGTTGGGATCCTTCAAGTTGAAATCGAGGTGGCCGAAGACATTCTGCGGCGAGAGCACGACGTTGATTCCCGGGATGTTCGAATACGCCGGATAAAGCGACGGGTCGGCGCGGAACCACGCGTCGGTCTCGCCTGTCTTCAATTGGGTCACGATCGTGTTATTGTCGCCCACGATCTTCAGCACGATCGACTTCAATTTGGGCGGCCCGCGCCAATAGAGCGGGTTGGCCACCATCGTCACGTGATCGCCATGCACCCATTCGGTCACGCGGAACGGCCCGGATCCGATCGGCAGCACATTGTACGGGATGTGATTGACGTTGGGGTATGAAGCGAGCAGATGCGCGGGCATGAGCGGGTACCCGCCTTGGATGCACATGAAATACGCCACGATCGGCGCGAAGAATTTTTTCATATGCACGACGACCGTGTAGTCATCCGCTGCAACGACGCTGCCCACGTGATCGTAACCCGTGCGTACCTGGACGTTGTTCTGCGGATTCATGATCGCCTGGTACGTGAAGACGACATCCCGCGCCGTCAGCGGCGCGCCGTCCTGCCATTTCAGACCCTTGCGAAGGTGATACGTCAGCGTCATGCCGTCGCGCGAGACTCCGCCGTTCTCCAGCGTTGGAACCTCGAGCGCGACCTCGGGCACGTATTGCTGATGATCGTCGATGTTGAAGAAGAATTGATAGACGAAGTACGAGAGGTCGATCGTCGTCGCTTGCGTCGAGACGAGCGGATTCAAGGAGTCCGGCTCGGCGATCTCCGCGTAGTGCAGAACGCCCGGCTGCCCGCCGCTGCGGCCGCTTGCGCCCGATGTGCTCTGCGAGACATTCGAACACGCGGTCACGACGGTCGCGAGCACGGCGGCTAGCACCGTGACGACCAGCATTCGTGGATTCGTCATCGTGGGTACTCCTTGCGGGCGTTGTTCGGCTTGCGTCGACGTGCAGCCTTACGGGCTGGTCGGCGCGCCGGGCAGGACGGTGATCGTCGCGATCATCGTCGGTTGGAGCGAACTGTGATATTGGAAGGTGCCCGGAATCGAGGCGACCCACGTCCATCGCCCGCCGTTCGGCGCGATGATGCCGGAGTCGAACGCACCGGCTACGGTCGCGCTGTGCGGCTGGGTATCCTGGTTCACGAAGATGACGTGTGTTCCGAGCGCGACAGTGACGTTGGCGGGATTGTATGCCCCGCCGCCTGCGCCGGTCATATTGATAGTGACCTGGCCGGTGTTCACCTTCTGCTGACACGCCGCGCAGGCGAGCAGCGCCAGCGCGAGAAGCGTGACGCGAATCGCCGCGCGCCCGCGCGATGGTTCATTCATGTGATTCGCGCTTCTGTCGGGCGCGAAGCAAACCCTACCGCAGCTCGTGCGGCGCAATCGAGAGGTCGCCTATTGTGAACGCTCTGCTCGCGCTTCTTGCGGCTGCGCTCACGATCGTCTATCCTGGACCGGGCGCGCAACTGCCGGCGGTCTCGCGCTCGTTTGTGTTCGGCGCTTCGCCTCCCGGATCTCATGTCGTCGTCAACGGCACTGCCGCGCATAGCGCCTCCGACGGCGGATGGATCGCGTACGTGCCGCTCGTGCCCGGAGACTTCACGCTCAACGTCAGCGCTGAAGGCGATCGCATGTGGTATCTGCAGCGGCGCATCCACGTGGCCGCGCCGCTGCGCACCGATCCGCCGGCGCCCGCGCGATTTGACGGCGCGCTTTCACCGCAGCCGTACGCGAATCTCGTCGTGCGAGTCGGCGATGTCGTGCGATTGCAAGTAAAAGGAAGCACCGGCGCAAGCGCTTCCGCGACTGTGGGCGACGAAGGTCCGGTTCAGCTGACCGAAACCGAGTTGAACGGCGCTCGCGGGGTGTATGAAGGCCAGCTTCGAGTCCGGCCGAGCACACGCTCCCAGCCGCTGCCGGTCACGTATACGCTTAGATCCGCAAACGGCGCCGCGATCTCGGCACGCGCTCGCGGCCGTGTGACCGTCGATGCTTCCGCGCAGCCGGCGGTGGGTTCTGTCGCGCTCACGCGAACGGCGGACGGGCAGCGCCCGTACGGCGTGGTGATGCGGTCGCCCGGCAACGATTGGTTCTTGTTCCCGCCGGCGGGCACGCCGTTTGCGATCGAAGGGAAAGACGGCAACTTCTTTCGGGTGGAGGCGGGAGGCGGTGTATCCGGTTACATCTATAAGGATAATCTGCGCATCGAACCTCCGGACACGCCTTCGCCGAGCGCGGCGCTCAACGGGATCGAGACCTCCGACTTTCCAACCGAATCGGTCGTCGAGGTGCACCTCTCATCGCGCGTGCCGTTCACCTTGGCTGAGTCGAGCGCCGCGACCGCCCTCAAGCTCGCACTGTTCTCCACAGACGCAGGAACGGGTGCGCTCACGATCTCCGGAGCGGCGGAAGGCATCTCTTCCATTACCAGGATGGCGGCGCCGGCCGGCGCGTTGGGTCTGCGCATCGCGCTGCGGCAACACTCGATCTGGGGATACCACGTCAGCTGGGCCGGCAACGATCTGGAGATTTCGATCAAGAAGCCGCCGCACATGGACGCTGCTCCCCGGCCGGCGTTGCGCGGACTTCTCGTCGTCGTGGACCCCGGACACTCGCCGGATGCGGGCGCGGTCGGACCGCTCGGCACGCAAGAGCGAGTGGTGAATCTCGAAATCGCGCGCCGCCTTGCATACCATCTCGGTTTGTTCGGCGCGCGCACCCTGTTGACGCGCACCGATGAGAGCGGCCCTGGACTCTACGACCGAACGCTGACCGCGACGGCCGCGAACGCCGACGTGTTGATCAGCGTGCACAACAACGCTTGGCCGGACGGCACGGATCCGGCGACGCAGCTCGGCTACTCGGTGTACTATTACCACGCGGAGAGCCTCGATCTCGCACGAGCGATCCACGCTGCGTACGCGCGCGAAACGCAGCTGCCCGACGCCGGGCTCTTTCGCGAAGATTTCGCGCTGGTGCGGCCCACCGAGCAGCCCTCGGTGCTCACCGAATCGGCATTCATAACGTGGCCGGATGAAGAACAGCTCTTGTTGTCGCCGCCGTTCATCGATCGCCTCGGCGCCACGCTCGCCGACGGCCTCGAGCGTTGGGCAGAAGCTCGCCGCGCGCTTGAGACACCGCGACAGCCGTAGTAGGGCAAGCATCGCTTGCCCAATTACGGTTTGCTGATCGTGCCCTCGGCCAGCTGCAGCGCCGCTTGCGCCACCTTGAAATTGTAGAGCGCTGTGATCTGATCGCTCTCCGCCGTCGTCAATCCGACTTGCGCGTTCAGGAGGAGAGGAAGCGTGGTGACGCCCGATTTGTACTGGGCGTTCGTCACGTCGAGTACCGTGCGCGCGTTCGCAAGCTCTGCATTGGCCGCAGTCACGCTTTCGCTCGCGGTCTCAAGGTTCAAGATCGCTTGTTGAACGCTCAGTCCGACGCCGAGAACCGCAGTCTTGAGATTGGCGTGCGCGATGTCGGCTTGCGCTCGAGCACTGACCGTTTGGGCGTGGATCGCACCGCCGTCGAAGAGCGGGAACGTCAGTCCAAGCCCGTAGGAATAGCTATTTCCATTTCGCCCAAATCCCGGCGCTGTACCCGACACGCCGTCGGACGCCGTGGCGGAGAGCTGCGGAAAGCGCGCCAGCGCCGCGGCGTTGACCGCTGCATCGGCGGATTTTGCCGACGCCTCGGCCGCAAGGAGATCGGGGCGCGTGACCGACGCGACTGCCATCGCTTGATCGGTGCTCAAGATCGGTCCGCCGGCCGTGGACGTGTCATCGATCAAGTTGACGGTTGGGGTCGCAGGCAGACCCATGGTGTTGAGCAGCGTCGTGAGCGCGAGTTGTTCGCCGTTGCGCTGTTGAGCGACTTTGAGTCGCGCCTGTGCGACCGGGAACAGCGCGGTCAAAACGTCCGCCTTCGAGGCTATGCCCGCTTTGAATTGCGCGTTGACGAGATTGTATTGCACCGAGGCGAGGTTGAGCTGGTCGTTGGCCGCGATCAAGGCGTGTCGTGCTTGCAGCGCGGCGTAATAGTCTTGCGCGATCGTGAAGAACAGCGATTGGACGGTGCGGGCAAGCGTATAGCGCGCAGCGTCTTCATTCAGCGTGGCCGAAACTATTTGCGACCGCAGCCTGCCGCCGTCGAAGATGAGTTGACGGACGTTCGCATTCGCGCTATTCGATGTCAGTTGCCCGACGCTCGGCGCCGGAGTCGCGCCTGTGCCCTGCGATAGACCGCTCGATGCTTTCGTGCGCGTGGAATCAGCTGAGACGCTGATGTTCGGATAACCGCCGCTATGCGCAAGACCGGTGGCGCCGCCCGCCGCATCGAGCTGCGCGCGAGCGATTGTGATCAGCGGCGACTGCGCGAGCGCGATGTTCTCCGCATCCGTCAAGCTGAGCGACTGCGGCGCGGAAGACGCTCCCGGATGCGGCGACATCGAGGAGAACGGCGGGGCGGGCGGAGCTGTACCGTATGTCATGGACGGTGTCGCTGCCGGCGAAGGCGAGGCACTTGGCGCCGGTGCCGCATTGGCGGCGGTGGCGACGATCATCGCGAGCGCGCAGGCATACAAGGGGAGTGCGATCTTCATACGGTTTCCTTATGACGGCTGACTGACGGTCTGTGGCGGCGAAGCCCAAGGTTGGCGGCGCGACAGCCCTGAGTCCTCCGCGGCGCGCACGCGTTCGCTTCGGCTCAATCGTACTATCTTCTACTTAGATGCTACTGAGACGGCGGCGATGAGATCGCGACGCCGTTCGAGACGACGATCTGCACGGGCGAACCGTCTTGCAGCGAATCAGGGCGCTGGGTGATGACGCGCGTGCCGGCGGAGATGCCTCGACCGCTGACTTCGGCCCGGTCCTGCGTCTGCAGTCCGACGACCACCGGCAGCGCCTTGGCCTTGCCGTGATCGACGATATATACGGCCGAACCGTCTTGCGTGGAGATGACGGCCGTGCGCGGCACGATGAGCGCATGCTCGTGGCGCGCGGCCACAAACGCGACCGTCGCCACCATGCCGGCTTTGAGTTCGATCGTCGGATTCGGAATCGCTATGCGTGCGAGATAGGATAACGTGCCGGCGTTCGTCGCCGCGTTGAGATTGTCGACCTTGCCGGTCCACGTGCGCCCCGGCATCGTCTCCACGGTGACGCTGGCTGACGTTCCCGCGCTGACCGAGGCGAGATCGGAATCTGGAATTCCGACGGCGACAAAGGCGGGATCAAGCTGCGAGACCTGCACGAGGGGCGTGCCAGGCGACGCGAGCGATCCAGGGTCGACGCTGCGCTGCGTCACAACGCCGTCGAAGGGCGCCGTGACGGCCGCTTGCCCGATCTGGGTTTCCGCGAACTGGACCGCTGCGGCATCCTGCGCGGCCGTCGCTCGCGCCGTCTCGATGTCCGATTGGGCGGAGCTTCCGCTGCCGGCGGACATGTTGGCGTTCTGAGCGGCGACCTGCGCACTGCGAAGTGTCGACTCTGCAGCTGCTTCCTGGCTCAAGGCTTGGTCGAGCGCCGTCTGCGAGACGTACCCTTGCTTGAAAAGCGATTGCGTGCGCGCGAGGTTCGAAGCTGCCGCGCTCTCCGCGACCTTTGCCGATTCGAGACCTGCTTGCGTGGTGGAGGCACTGCCGACGTCGTTTGAAACGGACGAATGCATGCGCGCCCGCGCGGCATCGTATGCCGCTTGATTCTGCGCCAGCGTTGCGCGAAGCGTTGAGTCGTCGATCTGGACCAAGAGCTGGCCTTTGCGAACGCGATCCCCGATCTGCGCGTTCACAGCGAGCACTTGACCGGAGATGACGGACGATAGATTCGCCTGTTGCCCCGGTATGATCGTGCCCGTGAGCGTGAACGTCGAAGCGATGGGACCCCGGACGACAGGCGCGACGGAAACGGGGACCGGCGGCGGCCCTTGATCAGCGGATGCTTTGCCGGATTTCGCGCCGCAGGCGGCGAGCGAAAGTATGGAAACAACGGCGATGCAGGCGCATGCGATGTTCCGGACTGGCGATAGATGTGCGGTCATGAACCTTATTACTCGCGTTTCTCGCGGTTTGTTTCGCCTAGGTTCGAGGGGTGATTTTGCGCATTCGGCTTCGGCCTCAAGTAGTCTTGCGCGCGCGCGTTGAACCGGGCGCTTGATGGAGAGACGCGAATCCTCGCCGATGATCGGTTGGATAGTCGTCGCCGTGCTATTCACCATCGCCGGCCTTCTGTTTTGGCGGTCGATCAGCATCGTCACCTCGGTACCCGCTTCGGCTACCTCGTCGGGACTAGCGCATGTGGGTAAACTCGCGCCCAGCATTCCCCTCGTGACTCTCTCGGGAACCCCTATCGCGCTTCGCGCGTACAGCGGCAAACCGCTCTGGGTGAATTTCTTCGCGACGTGGTGCCCGCCGTGCAAAGATGAACTGCCGCAGATCGAGCGACGATATGAGCGTTTGCATTCCTCGGGTTTGCTCGTTCTCGGAATCGATCAGCAAGAAGAGGCAAAGGTCGTCAAGCCGTTCACCGCGCGTTTTGGACTTCGGTACCCGATTTTGATCGATAACGGCAAGGGGCCGAACGTCTATTTTCTTCAGGCGCTGCCGACATCCGTATTCATCGATCGTCAGGGAATAGTGCGCTTTATCCAAATCGGCGAGATGACTCCGCCGATGATGGACAAAGCGCTCGCCACGATCTTGCAATAAAGAGCCTCCCGCGCGGTCACGCCCCGCGAGGACGCTTCTTCGCTCGCATCCGGCTCGCTCAGTCGCTCGGTTCACTTCGTCGCTCTCGCGCTCCGCCGCGTCCCCGGCGCAGACACCGCCGCACGAAGAGAATGAAGCGCAGATAGGCCGACTCGTGTGTTAGATAGATTTGCCGCGGGTGGCGAGCCATGTTTTCGCGGCTTCGGCTTTACGCAGATCGGAACGGATCACGGTGATATAGCGGGGACAATTCGGGCCCTCGGTCTCATTACAATATCCGCGAACGCACGTCGCGCCCGCATCTTTGAACAAGACCGGATCTTCGCGTTTGAGTATCCGCAACACTTGAAACGACATCTCGCGTATCTCCCACTGGGCCATGTTGCATGTGCGCAGCGAGAGAAATTCGTACCACGCGCGCGCATTGCCCGAGACGACGAGCTGACTCGCAGCCGCGTTGGGAAGCACGAAGCGTGCGTCTTCACCGGGAATGCCGGCCGCGATCATCGCTTCATACGTCGCGCCGATCTCCGCCATGAGCGCGTCGAATCGCGCCGAGAGCGCGGGCAACGATGCGATCCGTTTGGGCTTGACGTACGGGAACTCAGCGTTTTTGAACGCGAGATAACGCTGGCTCTGCTGGTCGAATTGCAGATGACGGTGGCGGACGAGTTGGTGCGTCGCGGCGCGCGATAACCCCGTGACACCGAAGATATAGATGTTGTGTTCGAGCGTTGAGTGATGGCCGGCAGCGCGCACACGGTCCACGGTTTTGACCATATCGTCGTGGCGATCTGCCCAGCGCTTGGTGATCGCCTCCGGAGAATTCGCGGAATAGCAAGTGCGGGCGGCGGTCGCCGTCATGGCCGTCGGATTCGGCGATTTCTCGAGCAGCGCGACGCGGACATCGATTTCGGGCATAGTGACGGGCGGTTGTCCTTCCGTACCCCAAAAGCCCCTATCGGCTACCCCACCCAGAAGGGTAAAGCAAGCCTCCTTCGAACAAGCCGGGGTTGGCGGACTGCGAACAGGTGGTCGTAACCTGGGACCGGGACGCCGGGCGGACCGGTCGTTGCATGCGGCGATCGCCCCGATGCAACGAAAGATTTCCCGCCTACGTTACCGGGACGTATGACTCTCCTTCAAGTGTTTTGTCTTCGAGCGCCGCTTTTCATGCGTTTACGTGCGGTTGCGCGAGGGAACAGCGAAGGAGAACGCCTGCCGAGTAGTCGCGGATTTTCCGGGTCGACCGACGCTCACGTTAGGCGAAAGATAACACGCAGAACTACGACCATGAAACAGTCCTTTAGGAGGGCATAGATTTGAAAAAATTCCACATCGCGGCCTTGTTAGCGATGCTATTCGTCGCACTAGGTATCGCGCCCAGCTTCGCTGCGTCCGGAACGGGAACAACGGCAACGTCCGGAACACAGGTCGCTGACGCAGCGATGGATTTCGGCAATCCGCCATCCGGCGAAGTGCCGATCCTGTTCAACGACCACCACGTCTACGCGAATCCCGACACTCTGCGCCAGGGTCGCGTGCTCGCCGCGCTGGTCAAGAACGGCGCGATCCTCGTTCCGCTGGCAAGCATGTTCCAGCAAATGGGCGGAACGTCGACGTATGATCCGGCCACGCATTCGGTCACCGCGAAAAAGGATGGCGCCGAAGTCCAAGTGACGCTCGGCAAGAACGAGGTCATCATCAACGGCGAATCACGGCCGCTCGATGTGCCGCCGATGATGTGGAAGGGCAATCTACTTGTGCCCGTCCGCGTGATCTCAGAAGCGCTCGGCGCGTACGTCGAGTGGGTGCCGTCGCAGCACGTCTGCGTCGTGCGCTACATCCCGCCGACACCGATCCCAACACCGGAGCCCACGCCGAGCGCGACCGTGCCTCCGACACCTGCGCCCACCCCGATGCCCACCGTACGACCGGTGATCGGCTACGCTCAGGGTGGCGTCACGAGCGGTCAAGTGGCGAACGAATACGCCGCGAACGTTCGCGACAGCACGGGTCCGTCGAATCCGGCGGGCGGTCTTAACGGCTCGTACGTCGCTTCGGGCGTCTACCTCTTCGACCCGTTCGCGGTCAAGGTGGACTGGCGTCAGGATTCCTATACGACCACCAACAACGCCGTATTCAACGGCGGACCGGGTACGCAGTTCAACACCGTGGACGGTGGATCGGCGACCGTGGCCCAGTTCCACGCGCGTCAGTCCACGATTGACGGGCGGCTTGAATACCGCGTCACCAACCCGAACATCTACGTCGGCGTCGGTTACCTCCAGGCGGCCAATAACTACGGCATTCCGGCACTGCACGCGATCGGTGTCGGCCTGGAGAAGTTGCCGAACATGAATGCGACGTGGGACGTCTACGGGTCGATCTTCTACTACCCGAACGCGAACGGCACGCTTACCGAGCTCACCGCGGGTTCGGCCACAGCGTCGCAGTTCAAGATAGAATACGACATCTACAAGTACGACGCCGGTATCGACGTCAACCTCGGATCGTCGCCGTTCTATCTCTTCGGTGGATTTAGCGGAGATAAATACAACGCGAAGCAATTCGCGCCGATCAACCAGACGCACGCAGGTCCGTACCTGGGCTTGGGCTTCCACGTCTGATCTGATCGAATCGACACCAGACGATAAAGGGGGCGCCTCGATGAGGCGCTCCCTTTATGTTGCAGGTGATGGGCGAGCGCTGCTCGCCCTGCTACGGGTTAGACGGGGTTGACGGGGTTGACGGGATCGACGGCACGCGCAGCCCGAGCACGTCGACATCGAACGGTGAATAAATCCGAAACGGCGGAGCAGCCCCCGCCGGGTCGACGTCGAGGACAGGTGTATGGGCTTGGAGCAGGGGTGCGTACCAGTGCTCGCTGCGGGTTCCGTTGAATTTGTCCACGAGATAGACGGCGAAGTCGATCGAAAGAGCGGCAGCTTCGGGCGTCTGCTTTCGTTCCAGAAACTTCACGAATGACGTGGTCGTCCTGGGCACCCAAACATCCCGCGGGTAGCGATTCGTCCAATCGGCGAGAGCGCCCGCAACCGCGTTGATCCGCGTTTCTTGCAGCTGCACCGCAAGGGGTGAGTCGCCCTCGATCGTCATGTCGTGGATGATGTTGCGCATGCCGAGATTGCTCAGTTTGAACCGGCCGAAGTATTCGTCGGCGGGCGCCGGCGCAGGGGTGAAGGGCCGAGCGATCGCTGTGAACAGATGCCACGTATGATCGTCGTACGGCGCGGCGCTTTCGGCAGCTGCTGCCGGACCTGCGATAGCAGATGCGATGAGCACGGTAAAGGCGGCGATGCGATGGAAATGCATGCCGCCTTGTTTTTGCTGGCGCCGCGCGCAGCCTGCTTTTGGACTACGGGTGCGGCGTTGCGGCCGTTTGAGGCTTGGCTGCCGTAGCTCCGACCGTCGCGCTCGTTGCTGTTCCGGTCGTCGCCGTTGTCGTCGCAGCCGTTGCGCCTGCTGACGCGGCGGCGCCGGTCGCGACGGCGGCTTGCGCCGGCTGAGCGGCCGCGATCGCGGGCTGGAACATCGCCGCAGCCTCGGTGCGCGCCTTTGCCGCGTACGGCGACGTCTTGAATTGGGCGAAGAGCAGCGCGCGGCAGCGCTCTGCTTCGCGGTTGCCGTCGGGTGTGTTCATCGCCCAGAACTCGTGCGACATATAGTAGGCTTTGCCCGGAAGCCACGTGTCGTGCGGATATTTCTTCGACCAATCTTCAAGCGCGTCTTCGGCCAGCGATAATTTATCGTAATACGCCGCCGCGTGAACGGGATCGAATCCCTCGCGCAGTTTCGTGTCGTGAATCGTATTGCTGATGCCAAGGATACTGAGCTTCATGCGACCGAAATACTCGTCCGCCGGTGCGACCACCGGTTTGGCGGCTGCAGGCTTTGCGGTCACCTGTTTTGCTGGTGACGGCGCAGGTTTGGATGCAGTCGTTCCGGCGACTGCGGCTTGCGTCAACGTAGCGGCGGTGATGACGCCGATCAAGGCGGATTTCACGATCACGGATGGCCTCCCGGAAAGCATAAGACGGTAGCGTTCGGACGGCCCCAGGCTCTCGTTGCTACCGATTCGATTATAGAAAAGCGCTGGATGGCCAAGCGAGTGTCGCGCGTCACGGTCCGGATCGCATGTGCTCAGCTCGTCGCAAGACCGACCGCTCACGCGCGAGCCGCGCTGACGGACATCCTCGCCGCCGTCGCGGCGGCTGGTGCTGAATCGGCCGACTTTCTCGTGCTTCCCGAGTGCGCATATCCCGGCTATGTACTGCTAGCCGTCGATCCGTATCGCAAGTACCGCATTCCATCCGCTGCGCAGGCGCTCGCAGCCGTCGGCGATGCGGCGCGGCGCGCTTCGGTGAACGTCATCGTCGGAATTGCGCGCACCGGCCCGGCCGGAGCGTTGCGCAACGAAGCAGTGCTCATCGACAGGAGCGGAGCGATCTCCGGCGTCTACGCCAAATCACACCTGTGGAATTTCGATCGACGCTGGTTCGAACGCGGCGACGAACTTCCGGTGTTCGAGACCGACTGCGGCCGCATCGGTCTCATGATCTGCGCGGACGGGCGCGTCCCCGAGATAGCGCGCACGCTCGCCAAGCGCGGTGCGTGGCTGATAGCCGACCCGACGGCGTGGGTCGGCGTCGGGCCGTCGTACGCTGACATCCACAACCCTCAAGTCGAGTTCGCGCTCCGCACACGCGCTTTGGAGAACGGCGTCGCGATCGCCGCCGCAGACAAGTGCGGTTCTGAGACGGGCGCCGTCCACTACGCCGGTCGAAGTATGATCCTCTCCGCCGATGGCCGCACGAAAGCGCAAGCGCCCGCTGACGGTGCTGCTTTTATCGTCGCCGATGTCGTCCGGCATGCGCCGCGGCCGCTGGTGACGAGCGTATCGCGATCGCAGGCGAAGATACTGCGCGCTCCGGCGCGGCGCAACACCGCGGCCGGCAACGCCGCCTTGCCGTCTCGATCGGTGACCATCGGCGTGTATCAGTCTCGCAAAGGCGGCAAAGGCTTCGGCGAGCGACGCGAGGCGTACGCATCTTTGCGGGCACAGGGCGCCGAGATCATCGTCGATACGACCGCGCGCGCCGGCGATATCGCAGCTGCGCTTCGCGGCGCGCGCGGGGTACGCTGCTCGATCATCGAAGGCCGCGACATGTTCGCTCCCGAACCTGCCCGCGCCGATGCGCTTGCCGGTGCCGACATCATCGCGTGGGTACGTCCGCCGCGGACAGACAGCATACGCGACTTCGCGCGGACGCGCGCCTTTGAGAACCGCGTCTTTGTTCTCGTCTGCGCCTCGGCCGGCGATAACGAGCCAGCGTGCGTCATCGCGCCTGACGGCGCGGTAGCCGCAGAGGCGCTCGCCCACGTGCCGAGCGGCTACACCTTCGAAATCCGCGTTGATCGGGCGCGCGACAAATCCGTGGTGGCCCGCACCGATGCGTTCGCGGACCGCACGCCCGCCGCGTACGAGCTGTTTCTGTGAACCGACGCCTGCTCGCATGAGGGCGGAGAACTGATGAGCGAACGCTATACGACCGGCGAAGCGATGGAACACGTCGAGCACGCCCGTGAAGCACTCGAGAAGACCGAGCACTTCTTGCTTAAGCACGTGCCGCTCGCAGCTGCCGCGCTTGCTGTGTTCGCAGGACTTTCGAGTCTCTTGGGCGCCAGGA
Organism: Candidatus Eremiobacteraceae bacterium; assembly: GCA_035295225.1. NCBI lineage: Bacteria > Bacillati > Vulcanimicrobiota > Vulcanimicrobiia > Candidatus Eremiobacterales > Candidatus Eremiobacteraceae > Candidatus Eremiobacteraceae bacterium. The sequence goes on from DATGJI010000059.1 coordinate 27,787, forward strand.
CCGGCGAGGCGATGCTCGCCACCCGCACCGAAGCGGTGCTATCGCAAGCGCGCGCGACCGACGATTGGAACGAATACGAAGCCGACAGCCTCAAGGCGCACCTGAACGAGACGGTCGGCGTGCTTGCCGCAACGCCAACCGGCAAGAGCGAGCTGGCGACCGCCGCGACGCTGTATCGATCGCGCCAGGGTCCGATTCGCGAGAGAGCGCTCGCAAGCGAGCGAAAGCGCGACGACGACATCGAGCAGTCGGCGCGGCTCGAGCGCCGCAAACAGCAATTCGACATTGCGGTCGCGCTCGCGGAGATCGCGATCGTGCTCACGTCGGTGGCTGCGATGACGAAGCAGCCCAGTCTTTTTGTGACGGCGGCATGCCTCGCGCTAGCGGGCGTCGTGTTCGACGTTCTCGGGTTCATCATTTGATACGCCCGTCAGCCGCATTGGCCGTTGTCGCCGTCCTGGCGACATCCGGCGCAGACTTCGATGCGACGCGCTCCGGCGGCCCCGCGGCGGCCCACGTCATCGTCACGCCGCGCGATGCCGCCGTCTTCGCGGGCGGGTCGCTTCGCATGCATGCCGTCGTCGTCGGTTCGACCACGGAGAATGAACCAATAACGTGGTGGCTGTTCGGATCCGGTCATATCGACGGAGATGGGACCTACCATGCACCCGCGGTCGGCGGTGACGTCAACTCGATCGTCGCGGCCGCAAAGAGCGGCGCCGGTTCTTCACGGATTGCGATCGTGGCGCCGCCGCCGGCGCGCGCGCCGGTCGCGATCGTGGCATGTTATGGCGATGGCGCAGTCGACGTTCGAGAATCTGGCGGCGCCGGTTCGTATGGCCGCGCCGCGATCGGCGGCGCGCTCGGCGGCATTGCGGTTTCACACGATGGCACGGTCGCGCTCGCCACAGACGACGAGCGCGTTGTTTCCGTGGATCTCAACACGATGACCGCTCGGCCTTCGAAGGCGGTGACCGGCGCGCGGTTCAGCGAGGCGGCCTCATTGCGCGATGGTCTCTTCGCCGTGACCGACGCAAACGCGGGCCCGCAGGATGCCGGGGTCTTCGTCTTCAGAGCGTCGGCTTCGACCGTGCCGGAGCTGGTCGCGTCCGCGCCGGCGGGTGAGACGCCCGAAGGGCTTGCGGCAGATCCGGACGGCCGGACCGTCTACGTCACGGCAGTCAATTCGAACTCGATCGTGCGTTTCACCGTCAGCGAGAACGGCGCGTTGCGCCGCACCGGTTCGGCGCAGACGGGCACGCGTCCGTTCGGCGTCTCGCTCGCCGCGCGCCGCGGACTTCTGCTCGTGGCAGACAACGACACGCCGACGCTCAGCGGACGTGCGTCGCGACCGGGCTTGGAGTTCTTCACGTTGCCTTCGATGCGCAGGATCGGATCGCCGGTCGCGACCGGATCGGCGAACGCTTTGCCTCTCGGCATCGCCGTGGACGAACAAGCGGATCGCGCGTTCGTCACCAACGAAGGGGACGACGACGTGGCGGTATACTCGCTTCGGACCTTTGCGCGGCTAGCCACGCTTCGCGTCGGTCGGACTCCGTGGCTGCCGGCCGTCGACCAGAGCCGTCATCTGCTCTACGTTCCCGACGCGCGCGACGACTCGGTCGACGCCTTCGACACGCGATCTCTTCACCTCAGCGCCATGCGCGCTGCGACATGCGCGTACCCGATCGCCATCGGCGTCGCGAGATAGGACGAGGCAAAGGCAATGCGCGCGGTTTTTGCGTCTCGACTCGGCGGCGATGCGCCGCTCGATAATCTCTCGATCGGTGAACGGCCGGAGCCGCAGCCCGGACCGGGCGAGGTCCGCGTGCGCGTGCATGCGGCCACGCTCAATCGACACGACTACTTCACGCTGCAGGGCGTCGTGGCATATCCGTTCGAGCCGCCGCGTATCCTCGGTTGCGACGCGGCGGGCATCGTCGATCGATACGGTCCGGATCGGCCGCCGGATTCGCCGGACCCGGGCACGCCTGTCGCGATCTATCCGGTGACATTTTGCGGTAGGTGCGCCGGATGCGGGTCCGGTGACCCGATGCTGTGCGCTCGATTCACCCTGCTCAGCGACGGCGATCGCGAAGGATCGTTCGGCGACTTCCTCGTCGTGCCGGCGAAGTGCGTTTTGCCCAAACCTGAAACGCTATCGTTCGCGCAAACCGCCGCGTTGGGAACGACCTTCCTAACGGCCTATCGGATGCTCTTCGTCAAAGCCGCGCTTATGCCGGGCCAAAGCGTTCTCGTCCAGGGCGCGGGCGGCGGACTCGCGACCGCCGCGATCTCCCTTGCTTGCGCGGCGGGCCTCACCGTGTACGTCTCATCGCGATCGGCTGAGCGACTCGAAGCGGCGCAACGGATCGGTGCGCGGCATGCGGTGCTCGCGGGTCGAGATGCGGCGAAGACCATTCTCAAACTCTCCGGCGGTGGTGTGGACGCCGTCATCGAGTCGGTCGGTGAAGCGACGTGGGCGACGAGCTTGCGCGCGCTGAGACAAGGCGGAACGATCGTCGTCTCCGGCGCCACTGCCGGCCCGAATCCGCCGGCTGATCTCGCGCGCGTGTTCTGGCGGCAATTGCAGATCAAAGGATCGAGCATGGGCACGATCCAGGAGTTCCGCGACTTACTGCATTTCGTCGCCACACGCGATATCAAACCGCTCATCGATCACGTCTATCCGGCAGAACATGCGCGCGACGCGTTCGTCCGGCTCGCCGCCGGCGATGTCTTCGGCAAGCTGGCCCTCTCTTTCGAATAGTCCAGGCTAAAGTTTGATGTCGATCGCACCGATAGAAAAAAAGTGGAGTCGGTCGGTCACTTTGCATCGCTCGCGAGCCGACGATCGACTCTACACTTGGAAGACCGGGGCTAAGGCTCCGGCCTTTTCTCTTTCTTGGGCAAGCTGAACGCATAGCCCACGAATCCTCCGATCGCGAGAGCTATGCCCAACGCGCAGATCCAGATCGGCGCTGCTCCCGCGGATATGACCGCCGGATAGGTTCCAAGCGAAAAACGCAGTCGTACTCCGGATGAGGTGATCTCTCGTCCGTCGACGGCGACGCCGTCGAACAACGCGGCGCCGTTCGCTTCGCGGATCTGAAGCACCAGAAACGGAACCGTGATGCCGCGCGCCGGAAGGCCGTCGAAATATTTCACACCGACGTCGCGGTGCAGCGGCGGCACGCTGAAGAAGTCGACCGGTCGCGTATCGGTATCGACCTGAGGAAAGGTAAGGTACGGCGAGAGAAAGGCGACGTTGTTCGGCTGCGTCGTGGTCACCGGACGCCCGTTTGTATCTGACGCCGTCACGCGCGCGATCGGCCACCGGACCGCAGTGAATACGAATGGTCCCGCGCGGACAACGTCTCCCTGCGAAAGCGTGAGCGTTTTGTCTCCGTCGCGAATCGTCGCCGCGGTCGGCCAGACGCGTACGCCGGCCGGTTCGCCGGCGTCCGGATACGAGACGCCGATTCTCGCGTAGTGTTCGGGCACATAGTCTTGGCCCGGCGCGGCCGGAACGCGAACCGGAGCGCCGCCCACGATGTCTGCGTAGACGAAGGCGGCAGCGAGAAGGGCGCCGCCTACGCCCGCTATTGCCGCGCATCGCTCGTGCATCGTCTGCGCCGAAGCGCTGCGCGCCGCGGACGAGAGCCCGAATGCTCCGGCAAGCGCCACTGCGAGGTCGACGGCCCAGCCGTGCCACGTAGCCAAGAAAGGGTGCAGCTGCGCCGCACAGACGAGGGCGGCGACAAGCATGCTGACGCCGATCACCGGCGCGCCGGCGCGCATAGTTCTCCGATCTACGAACGAGGGTTCGAGTGCGAGCGAGCGCCTTGTTCCCGGACTGCGCACCCGTAACATTTTCGGCGCCCTCGCGTCATATGGATGATCCGACGAGGATCGTTTCCGAGGAGGCTTCGCACCGGCACCATGTCTACTTGCGCTTTCTGCGGCGTCCAATCGACATTCGGTTCAAATCTCTTCGCCCATCGCATCACGCCGCGGCGTACCCGCACGGTGAAAGTCTGCACCGGATGCATCGCTGACGCCAACGAAGCCGGGTACCGCGTCGCCGAACGCGAGCCCTCAACCCATCCCACTCCGTCGCCCCCGAAATTTCGTCGCGCGAGCTGACCCACAGTATCCCCGAGTGTCCCAGGGGCGACCCGTCTGAGTGCGCCCTGTACTGGTTAGTCGCACGCGAGCCGCCGATACCTAGGGCATGGCGTTTCATGCGCCCGGCGCAAACCATTCGCAAGAAGCCGGCGACTACAGCCACGCGTTCAACACATGAGCGTCGCGCTGCGGGTCCTATTCGTCGTCGACGATGAAGCGCACGAACAGGCGATGCTCGCAGAGCTTTGCAGCGCCGGGTTTTCCGTCGAGCACGATCGCGCAGAGAACGAAGGCAGTGTCCGCCGCGCGCTGACGTCCGCGCGCTGGGATATCCTGCTGTGTGATTCTCGCGTCGGCAATCTGAGCGGGCTCAAGATTCTCTCCGTCATCCGCGACGCGGCGCCTAGCATTCCAGTAGCGATCGTTTCGCGCGTCTCCGGCGAGAACAACACCTCCGAATACCTGCAGGCCGGTGCCTGCGACTTCATCGCACGAGATGAGTTCGCAAAGCTCGCGCCTTGCGTTCGTCGCGAAGTGGCGAGCCTCCGAAGTTCCTCCGGCGGCGACGTCTCGGATGACCGGATCCGGCTGCTGACCGCCGTGATCGAAAACTGGGATGCCGGCGTGATCGTATACGATGCGGTGATCCACGAGGACGGATTCAACCGGATTGTCTACGCGAACGAAGCGGTGCGCCGCTATACCGGATTCAGTCCGGCGGAGCTCGTCGGAAAGAGCCCAGACATCTTCTATCGCGGCGACGAGCATGCTGCCGCGCGTCTGCAGATCCAAGCCGCTGTCCGCGCGGGTCGAGCCTGCCGCGTGGACCTAACGCACGCGGACGCGAATGGCTTACCGATGCAAGTCGAGATGCAGACGTACCCGATCCGCAATGCCGAGGGCATGATCACGAATTGGATGGCGGTGCGCAGCGACGTCACGGCGCACAAACGCGCCGAAGAGGAACGCCGCGCGACTGAGACGCGGTTGCAATTGCTCATGTCGCAGTTGCCTGTCGCGGTGCTCACGTATGATCTATCGATGCGCAACACGTCTGCGACCGGCGCCGAGCTGAGGCTTTTCCGCATCCCGCTCGCCGCCATGACGGGCATGAACCTGCGCGAGCTCATCAGGCCGGACGATCCGTATAGAGACGCCGTGCTCAGCATGCACGAACGGGCGCATGACGGAGAGTCGTCGTCGATCGTCAAAGAAGACGAAAACGGCTCCTTCGAGACGTTCGTCGAGCCGTTCCGAAATGCCGACGGCGTCATCGTGGGTTCCGTCACCGTTCTCGTAGACGTCACCGAACGGGTTCGAGCAGAGACCGCGCTTCGCGCCGAAGAATCGCGCTCGCGCGTCATTCTCGAAGGTTTGCCCGCCATCGTTTGGAGCGTCGACACGGACCTTCGCTGGGGTTACAGCATGGGCGCGGGGCTTAAGCAGCTCGGCCAAACCCCAAGCCAGATGCAAGGCGTGCCGCTTAGCGAGTACTTCCAGACCGACGACCCGGATTTTCCGCCGATCGCCGCCCATCGGCGCGCGCTTGCCGGCGAGACCGTCAACTACGATATCACGTGGGATAACCGCACCAATCGTTGCCATATAGAACCGCTGAGAGACGCGGACGGCAACATCACGGGCGTGATCGGCATCGCGTTAGACGTGACGGAAGAGATCGCAGCGAAGGAATCGGTCCGCGCCGCCGAGAGCAGAGTCGAAATGCTGGTCCGGCAGCTGCCTGCACTTATGGTCACGATCGATCCCGACATGCACGTGACCTGGAGCGCCGGTGCCGCGCTTTCGGCGCTCGGGCTGCAGCCCGCGCAGGTCGACGGCATGAACCTCAACGGCTTCGCCGCGGACGATCACCCCGGCCGAATCGTCTACCGCGCCGTGCGGGCCGCGCTCGCCGGCGAATCCGCCGCGTTCGATTACGCGTGGAGCGGCCGCCGCTTCAACGCTCGCGTCGAACCGATGCGCGATTCGTCCGGGAACATCTCGGGCGCGCTCGGTGTCGCCGTGGATATCACCGAACAGCATCGGGTCGAAGAAGCGCTGCGCAAGAGCGAGCTGTCGCTGGCCGCCGCTCAAGAAGTCGCGCATCTCGGCAATTGGGAACGCGATTTGATCACGCGCGAGACGATATGGTCGGATGAGTGCAGCCGCATATTCGGTTTGGCCCCGGGTCAGGAAAAGCTGGAGTCTGACTGGTTCTACCGATTCGATCATCCGGACGATGCGGAGACGGTACGCCGCAAAGTCGCTGAAGCCACGTCCACCCACACGTCATACAATATCGATCACCGCATCATCCGCCGCGACGGCGCGGTTCGCTGGGTGCACGAACAGGGCGAATTCGTCGTCGACGCAAGCGGCGTGCCGGTGAAGATGATCGGGACGGTCCTTGACATCACGGACCGCAAGCAAGCCGAAGACCGGCTCGCCTATCTCGCGCACCACGATGCGCTCACCGATCTCCCGAACCGTCTCATGCTCGACGACCGCCTCTCCCAAACGATTGCGCACGCCGAGCGGAATGGGCGGATCGCGAGCGTGCTGTTCCTCGACCTCGACCGGTTCAAGAACATCAACGACACGTTGGGGCATGCCGCGGGAGATAAACTGCTGCGCAACGTCGCGGAGCGTCTGCAGGCGTGTTTACGGACGGGCGACACCGTCGCGCGGTCGGGCGGCGATGAGTTCATCATCGTCCTCGCTGACGTCGCGCACCTCGACGACATCGGAATCGTCGCGGGCCGGATCGTCGAATCGTTCGCCAAACCGTTCTCGATCGACGGTCGCGAGCTGTTTGTCAGCGCGAGCGTCGGCATAAGCGTCTTCCCGTTCGATGGCCGCGCCGTCGACGATCTGCTGCGTTGTGCGGACACGGCGATGTACCAGGCGAAGGACATGGGGCGCAACAACTTCCATTTCTTCACCGCGAACATGCACGCGAACGCAGTCGCGCGGCTCGCGCTCGAGGGCGATCTTCGGCATGCGGCAGAGCGCGGCGAGCTCATCTTGCATTTCCAACCTGTGCTTGACTTACCGACCGGACAGATCGTCGGGGCCGAAGCGCTTCTCCGATGGAAGCATCCCAAGCGCGGGCTGATCGAGCCCGCGGACTTCGTGCCTCTTGCGGAAGAGACCGGCCTGATCGTGCCGATCGGCGAGTGGGTGCTCCGCACCGCGTGCGGTCAGGCGCGCCGCTGGCGCGATCACGGCCACGACGGCGTCAGAGTGATGGTGAACATCTCGCCGCGGCAGTTCCAGGACCGTAAGCTCGGCGCCGTGATCGATCGCGCGCTCTCCGACGCGGCCCTGCCGGCCGACCATTTGGAGCTCGAGATAACGGAGTCCGTCATCATGCGTGACACGGACGAAACGATTCGCGCGCTCAAAGATCTCAAGGCCAAAGGAATCCGGCTCTCGGTCGACGATTTCGGTACCGGCTACAGCTCCCTTGGCTACCTCAAGTTGTTTCCGGTCGACGCGCTGAAGATCGATCGGTCATTCGTGCGCGACATCTCGGTCGACGAATTCGACGAGGCCATCGCATCATCCATCATCGGCCTCGCGCGCAGTTTGCGGCTGCGCGTGATCGCCGAAGGGGTCGAGACGGGCACGCAGCTCGCGTTTCTGCGCCGCGCCGGCTGCGACGAGATGCAAGGGCATCTGTTCAGCAAAGCCGTGCCGGCGCAAGAATTCGAAGCGCTTCTCTTCGAAGACCGGCGCCTAGATATCGCCGGCTAGCGAGAGCGCGCGCAGCATCGCCTGCGCCGCACTGCGCGGTTGTTCCGACTGAGCGATCCAACGCAACACCGAGACCGACTTCGCGCCCGCGCCGATGACGTCGGCAACAGTTGATGGGTCGATCCCGCCTATCGCGAAAAACGGTTTCGCAGCATGCGCGCCGGCGTAGCTGACGAGGTCGAGCCCCGCTGCGGCACGACCGGGTTTCGTGGGCGTCTCCCAGACGGGCCCGACGCCGAGGTAGTCGACGGACGACGCAAGCGCAGCATCCACCTGCGCCCGCGAGTGCGTGGATAGTCCGATGATCGCATCGCTTCCCACGATCCGTCTCGCATCGGCAGCGGGCAGGTCGTCTTGACCGAGATGGACGCCGTCGGCATGCGCCAGCAGGGCGATGTCGGGCCGATCGTTTACGATGAACGGCACGCCGAGCCGGCGGCACGTCGATGCGCAGCGGCGCGCGACGTCGAGCAATGTCAGATCATCCAGCGATTTCTCGCGCAGCTGAACCATGTCCACGCCGCCGCCGACCGCCTCCTCGAGAAATTTCTCTATCGGCCGAACCGTGGGCGCCGCGTCCGTTATGAGATAGAGCCGGACCGAGGCCAGGCGATCGGATGGCGGCAAGCGGTCAACCGCCGCCGACCATGTGCGCGATCTCAACGGCATCGCCGGCTTCGAGCTCTGTCGTGGTGAACTGTTCGCGCAGAAGCGGTTCACCGTTGAACTCGACGACGACGGCGTTTGCGACGAGACCCAATTGTTTGACGAGCTCGGCGATGGTGGACCCGCGCTGGACAGAGGTCGACCTCCCATTGACGATCACGGCGACGGCGCTCACGCTCGCGATACCGCGGCGGGTTCGGTCATGGTCTCCCAATCTTTGAACACGGGATCGTATCCCGCGGCTCGCAGGGCGCGCGCAACCTCTTCCGGCGCTCGCAAATCTTCCAAATCGAACTGGCCGCCCGCATCGCCGGGATGTTCGTAGCCGCCTGGTTCCGTGCTCGAGCCGGCGCTCATATGCGTCACGCCAAGAGTCGCAAGCCGATCTCGCAGTTTCGCCGGCTCGCGCGTCGAAAGAAAGATGCCGGCGGTCGGGAACGCCAACCGGAAAACGCAGACCAGCTGAGCGAGGGCCGCGTCGTCGACCGGGTGATTCGGAACGTATCCGCCTTCGGCCGGATTGATGCGCGGAAAGGAGAGGTTGATCTGCGAACGCCAGCAATGGCGTTCGAGAAAGCGCGCGTGCGCGAAGAGCGCAAGCGCGTCGAAACGCCAGTCCGCCAATCCGAGAAGCGCACCGATCCCGAGATTGCGCATTCCGGCCTTGCCGGCGCGCTCGAGCGCATCCATACGCCAGGCATATCGTTTCTTTGGACCGCCTAAGTGGTGGGCTGCGTACACGGTCTCATCGTACGTCTCTTGATACAAGACGACTCCGTCGCAGCCGGCGTCGGCGTATGCCCGATAATCCGGTTCCTCGGCAGCGGCGATCTCGAGCGCGACATATGGAATCCTGGCTTTGACCTCGCGGATGCATGCGGCGACGTAGTCTGCGCTCACGCGCTTCGGATGTTCCGCAGAGACGAGAAGGACGTTGCGAATTCCTCGCCGCGCAAGCAGCTCGGATTCCGTCGCGACCTCGGTGAGCCGCAGCGTCTTGCGGCGGATGTCCAGACCTTGGGAGAAACCGCAGTACGTGCACGTGCAGACGCATTCGTTGCTGAGGTAGAGCGGCGCGAACAGCTGCATGGTTCTGCCGAATCGCTCGATCGTGATCTGCCGCGCGCGTGCGGCGACGTCTGCGAACGCTTCGAGGCCTGCCGGCGATAGAAGCGCCGCCATCGAGTCGAGCGTCACCGGCGAAGTCGCGAGGCTCGCGCGTATTGCGTCCGAGTCGGCAGATTCAGCACGCGCAAGCGCGGAGCGTATCGCCCCGCTTTGGAACGATTCGGAAAAAGTCATCGGACGGTCAGCGGGCCGTGGATGCGAGGAGCCCGCTCAGCGGACTAGACGCGCGAGCGTGTGTGCGCTCCGGCGCGCGACCCGCCAAGTACGCAAGACGTCCGGCGCTGACGCCTTGGGCAAATGCGCGGGCCATGGCCGGCGGATCTCCCGCTGTCGCGATCGCCGTGTTGACGAGGACAGCATCGGCTCCCATCTCCATCGCTGCGGCCGCGTGAGACGGAACGCCGAGGCCCGCGTCGACGATGATCGGCACCGTTGCCTGCTCGATGATGATCTGAATCGCGTCACGCATGCGCAGCCCCCGACCCGAGCCGATCGGTGCGGCGAGCGGCATCACCGCGGCTGCGCCAACCTCTTCGAGGCGCTTCGCGAGCACCGGGTCCGCATGGATGTAGGGCAGCACGGTAAAGCCGTCTTCCACCAGCTGCTCGCACGCGCGCAGTGTCTCGATCGGATCCGGCATCAGATAGCGCGGATCGGGGATGACTTCGACTTTGATCCACGCCGGCAAACCGGCGGTCCGGGCGAGGCGCGCCAGACGTATGGCTTCCTCGGCCGTCGCGGCACCCGAGGTGTTCGGCAGGATCAGCACTTTCGACCGGTCGATGAAATCGGTGATCGGATTTGTCGGCGTGGAAAGATCGACGCGGCGAAGCGCGACGGTCGCCATCTCGGCTCCCGACGCTTCGATGGATTCGGCCATGACCTCGGCGCTGGCGAATTTACCCGTGCCGACGATGAGGCGCGACTCGAACGCCCGTCCGCCGATTTGAAGCTGATCGGTCAATACGTTGACTCCGGAAGTTGGGTAGGTGTTCGACTCTTTTCTGCGACTGTGAGTCCGAGTCCCCGCGGGCCTTGACGCAGGAGATACCTACCTTCTCAATCGTAAAGGTTGGTTGGAAGTCGCTGCTGACCTTTGCTGCGGCTTCGTCGCGCTGCTGGAGGAACACGGCATGGCTATTCGGCCATTTGATCCTGTACAAGAGATCACATCGTCGTTCGGTCCCTTGTCTCGCAACCCGATGCTGTTGCTGCCGAACATCGTCGCCGGCTTGATACCCGCGATCCTCATCTTGGTCTTTGGCGGTTTTGCGCTGATCGGGGCGTTCATGTCGCCTTCGACGCTGATGAATCCCGGCTCAATGAGCGGATTCTTTACACCGACGCTCTTCATCGGGTTCGGTTTGGCGGTGCTCGTCGGAATCGTATTGTCGCTCCTCGCTACCGGTGCGACATACGGCGGAGCCGCTGACGTGATCCAGGGTCGGTCAGTCGATGTGCCTTCGCTTATGGCAAATGGAACGAAATACGCCGGAAGTATTTTCGTGTTTGGGTTGATCCTCGCGGTAGTCGGAGCCTTAGCCGAATTGGTCGTCATCCTGCTAGGGGTGATTTCTCACGGCATCCTCGGCGTTCTCGGTGGAATCGTGCTCTTCTTCGCTGCCATCTATGTCGGCTTCTTGCTCATCTATGGGTTTGCGGCACTCGTGGTCGGCGGAAGGGGCCCCGTGGACGCGATGCAGGAGTCGGCCGCATTGGCGCGCGCAAACGTCGGCCCGACGCTCATGGTGGTCCTCGCGGCGATCGTGCTCTTCATCATCACGGCGATCGTGAATGCGATCCTCGGCTTTATCCCGTTTCTGGGCTTTCTCATCGGCATCGCCATTCAGGGCGCGTGCGCGGCCTTTATCGCTCTTATCTCGGTCAGATTCTACATGCTGCTCTCTGGCCGCGTGTCGCCAACCGTAGCGGCCTCGCCGAGCATGCCGTCGCCCCCGATGGCGCCGCCGCCGCCGCCATCTCCGCCGATGGCACCGCCTCCCCCAACCCCATAGGAATACCGGCAGGCCGTAAAGGCCCGCCCTACATTTGCCGGCGGGCCGTAAAGGCCCGCCCTACATTTAAGATGCCATCACTTGAACACAGAATCCGGGATCGCGACGTTGAGTTTGTATGTGCCGTACGTCGATATCACGTGCGCCTTGTAATTCGGCAGATCGAAATCTGCGGTCTGAGTCCGAGGCAGCAAGAAGCTCTCGACTTGGGCGTTTACCTGGTGCACGTCGATCGAACCGCCGTTCTTATAGGTGAAGCGCTCGCGCGTGATGCCGAACGTCGAAGGATCGACGTCCACGAGCACCTTTGCGACGTTGCCTGAGACCTTGGGAATCAGCTGCAGTTCGTTCGGCGATTCCAGCGTCACGTCGTAGGTCTGCTCCCACGTCGCTGGAGTGCCGAGCGTTCCGGCGAGATGCTTAAACGCATCCGCGACGATCGGCACCGTGTTGAAATCCACCGCGCTCTTGTCGGGCTGACGGAAATAGGCGGTGCCGTCGAGCGCCGTGTGCATCTCCAAAAAAGAATGGAGGTCAACGTCGAAATGGACCGGCACTTCGTACGAGGTGAGCGCCGCGTTCGGCGCTGCCATTTGCGTGAGCAGTTGGCTGGCAACGGTTATGGCCAATAGGATCAAATGCATATTTCATCAACGGAATCGCGCAGCGTCGGGTTCCATAAACGGACTATAAAGGTCGGCGCAGCGTAAAGGTCCGCCCATCAGCGGACGTCTGAAAGGGTGGCCGTGATGGGAAGCGTCAGGTTGCTTGAATGGATGGGGTGGATCTTGTCGGATGGGTTGATGTAATGCATCGCTTGGTTGACCGCTATCGCGGCTTCGGACGTGCCGCATGCGATCAGCTTTAGTTTTCCGGCATGGCTCACGACATCGCCCGCCGCGTAGATGCCTTTCACGCTCGTCTCCTGCGTGGCGGTGTCCACGATGATGCCGTTGCCTTCCACGGCGATGCCCCACTCCTTGAGGGTGCCCAGGTCAGAGACGAAACCAAGCGCGCATAAGATCGAGTCGCATTCGTGCCGGTACGTCTCCTTCGTCTTCTTGTTGACCACGGTGACCGCTTCGACGGAGCCGTCGCCGTGCACGGCTTCGATCTCAAAATCGGGTTGGCGGATCAACGCTTTCGACGCACGCAAACGGTCGACCGTGGCCGCGTGCGCGCGGAATGCCGAACGGTGGACCACAGTTACACTCGCCGAGCGCGGCTCGAGCGCGAGCGCGTAATCCACTGCGGAATCACCGCCTCCGACGATCACCACGTTCTTGCCGGCGAATTCGTCGAACGATCGCGCATAGTAATAGAGACCGCGTCCTTCGAATCCGGCGGCGCTCGGTGCCGCGAGCTTGCGCGGGGAGAACGCGCCGATACCGGTCGTCAAAACCACCGCCTTTGTGAAATGACGGCTTTTGTCGGTCGTGATGGTGAGGATATCGTTCTCGCCGCGCTCGATGTTCAGCACCCGTTCTTCGAGGCACTTCGCGTGCGGCCACTGGAACGCTTGATCGACGCAGCCCTTCACGAGATCCTGTGCGATGATCGCCGGAAAACCCGGCATGTCGTAGATGTATTTCTCGGGATACAAAGCGTAGAGCTGGCCGCCAAGTTCGGGCAGCACGTCGATGACCTTCGCCCTCGCGCCGCGCATGCCGGCATAGAAGAGCGCGAAGAGCCCGCTCGGTCCGCCGCCGATTACCGTGATGTCGAAAACGTCCATGCTACCGTGCATTGGACGCCGGCCTCTCGTTTCTTCCCGTGGCGCGCAACAGGTGGCGATGCGGCGCCGGACGTATGGCTAGCGCTATGGCTGATTTCAAGAACTGCGGCGCATGGCTCGCCGTTTTTCGCATTCTGACCGGCGGGATCTGGCTGGACCACGCATACGGAAAGCTCACCGACCCGCAGTGGGCCGCACCGAACGGCACGTGTTTTCAGATTCTCACGGGGATGTCCAACGGCACGTCCGGGATCTATCACGATTTCGTCACTGGAGTCGCGCTGCCGAACATCGGTCTGTTCGCAAATCTCGTCATGTGGGGCGAGACGCTTGTCGGCATATCGCTCGTTCTCGGATTCCTTTCGCGGCTCGGCGGCCTCGCCGGATTCCTGCTCGTGCTGCAATATTTCGCGGCGAAAGGCGCCTATGCACATATCGATGCGTACGCCGGATTGGAGACGACGACCGCGATTCTGACGGTGATCAATCTCGTTCTTCCGACGGGCACCGTCTTTGGAATTGACGCGCTGTTCGGTCGCCGAAAAGGGGGCCGCGGCCCCGGCTGAGAGGGACCGGCGGGCACTGATAAGGCTAGGGCAGGCGAATCGGCTCGCCGAAGCCACGGTGCCGGAACCGCGGACATTGCTGTCGGAGGATTTCCATGCTGACCAAGGTCACTCGCCCGTCACTCGACGATCTCGGCCTGTCGCCCGGTAAACGCGCGCGTCTGCACCGCATGATGTACGAATATGGCCCCGCCAACGGCACGCTGCTGCTGTTGCCGATCGATCAAGGCCTCGAACACGGCCCGGTCGATTTCTTCGACAACCCGGACAGCATCGATCCCGACTTCCAGTACGATCTCGCTCTCGACGGCAACTATTCGGGCATCGCGCTGCACTACGGCCTGGCCAATAAGTATTTCGCCAAATATGCCGGCAAGATTCCGCTCGTGCTCAAGATCAATGGGAAGACCAACATCCCAAGCGACGACGATCCGTTCTCGCCGCTGACCGCGACGGTTGAAGACGCGGTTCGCCTCGGTGCTGATGCGGTCGGCTACACGCTCTACGTCGGGTCGCCGTCGCAAGGCGAGGACATCGCGCAATTGACGGACGTTCGCGACGAATGCGACCGCTACGGCATGCCGCTCATCGTGTGGGCGTACCCGCGGGGCGCCGCGATCAAAACGAAAGGCGGTCAGGACTCGCTCTACGCCGTGGACTATGCGGCGCGCGTGGCATGCGAACTCGGCGCCGACGTCGTCAAGCTCAACGTGCCGAAGGTCGAACCCAACGACAAACAGCCGAAGCCTTACGGTACCATGGCGATCGGCGAAGAAGAGGCGCTGCGCAAGGTCGTGAGATCGGCCGGCCGCACGCTCGTCCTCATCTCCGGGGGAAGCAAGATCTCGGACGACGATCTCGTGCACAAAGCGCGGCTTGCGATGGAGGCCGGCGTGACCGGCTTGATATTCGGCCGGAATATGTGGCAGCGCAAGCATGACGGCGCGCTCGCGATCACGGGTCGCATCCACGAGATGCTCAAAGGCTACTCCGGCTGACGCATCACCGGTCGCTCGCGTCGAGCGACGAGTTGAACCCGCGCACCGTGAACCGCAACTTGGCGTCGCGGTTGTAAGGATCGTCGCGTATAAAGGCCTTCGCGGCTTCGTCGTCGGCAGCGTGCAGGACGTAGAATCCGCCCTTTCCATCCACGAACGGACCAGATTCGGAGACGCGTCCTTCGGCGCGCGCGGCCGCCAAAAAGGCGCGGTGCGCATCCACGGTTCGTGCCCGAGCTTCCATGTCCGTATAGTCGATGGTGACGAGAAATCGCATTGAGTCCGCGTCAGCCTTTCATGGCGTCAAGCAGCAGTTCGAGCGCGCGCAGCGAGGCCCCCCAGATGCGGCCGCCTTCGACCGGATACGCATCCACCTCGCGTTCTGCACCGCGGATGGTAACCATCTCCTTGAATCGCGACGAACGGAAGTTGTCGTCGAGTTGAAGGATGATCACGCGCGCGACTTCACGTTTATCCGCTTTGAGCTCCGGTACCACGGGCATATATCCTACCACGGGCGTGATGACGAAGTTCGAGCCGCGCGTGCGCACGTCATCGAGCATTCCGAGGATCGCGACGTCGTGCGCGCATATGCCGAGCTCTTCTTCTGCTTCGCGCAGCGCTGCCGCTACCGTATCTGCGTCGCCCGGCTCGATCGATCCGCCTGGGAAGCAGATCTCGCCTTTGTGGTCTGCGACTTGCAGCGTTCGTTCGAACACGACAGTCCGCAACGCTTCGTCGCCGCCGATGAGCAGGATGAGAACAGCCGCGCGCCTTGGCGGATTGCCCCCAGCTTCGATCGCGGCGCTGGGGCGAGCGCGCGCCTGCAGAAGGGCACGCAAGGCGGCTATGCGGTCAGGCAGCACGCGGCCGGGGTCAGTTGCGTGAGAAGCGTACATCGAACGGTGCCGGCACCGCGTGCATCGGATCGGTCCGCCTGCGTTCGTTCACCGTCTCCAGCCGCTCCGTCTCGGCGGCGAGCGTCGCAAGCTCGTCAGACAGACGGACGGTCGCTGAATCGGCTTCTAAGAGCCGCTGTTTGACGGCTGGTTCGACATGCATCGCGTCCGCGATGAGATAGGACGACGCGGCGCTGTCTTGCGGCAGTTCGAGCGAATCGAGCAAAGGGTCGGTCGTTGAAAGCAGCGCGCGCAGGTAGGCTTTGAACTGCTCCTCGACGCGATTGCGCAGATCGACTGCCGCGCCCGCGTCGCCGACCGGTTCCTCCAAGTATTCCACGACGGCCTCGATGTAGGGCTCGCGTTGCAGCAAGCGTTCTACGCGAAAACGGCGCGTGCCGCGCGTGACGATGAACAGCCGGCCGCCTTCGAGGTGTGAAACTTCGCAGATCTCCGCGGCCGTGCCGACGTGGACCGGATCGAGATCGGGACCCGTTTCGCGGCCCGCGCGCTCGAGCACGACGCCGAACGAACCACCTCCGGCGATGCATTCGCCGATCATGGTCTTGTAGCGTTCTTCGAATATGTGGAGGCGGAGGGTTGCGCCCGGCACGAGCACGGTGCTGAGCGGGAACATCGCCAACGCCGAAGGCACGACGGCTCGGCTAATCAGTCAGGCGTTGCGCGCGAACGCGTCTTCCCACGCCTGTGCGATGCGCTCGAGCGTGCCCTCGTCGACCCGTTCGGGGTCGTCTTCGAAATCGTCGAGCTCCGTCACCATGCGCAGCAGTTCGGGCAACTCGATATGACCGGGATCTTCGTCCGGGTGAGCCTGCGCGAGCTCGAAGCCGATGTCGTCGACGTCCTGCCATGTGAGGCCCATGACCCGTACCTCCCTTCGATTTTTTAGCGGACCCGTAAGTTGGGCATCGCTGGCTAGCGGACCTTGTGGAACGGAGCGAAAAAGTTACGTCATTCCCATGATATTATAACCGGCGTCGACGTAGAGCACGTGACCTGTGATCGCGCTCGAAAGGTCGCTCGCGAGGAAGACCGCTGCGTTGCCGACATCGGTCTGCGTGACGTTTCTGCGCAGCGGTGACTTCGCCGCCACTTCGCCGAGGATGTTCGAGAAGCCGCCGACGGCGCGGGCCGACGCGGTTTTGATGGGGCCTGCCGAAATCGCATTCACGCGAACGCCCGATTCGCCTAAGTCGGCGGCGAGGTAGCGTACGCACGCTTCGAGCGCGGCCTTGGCGACGCCCATCACATTGTAGCTCGGAACGGCACGCACCGAGCCGAGGTATGTCATCGCCATCACCGATGCCTGATCTGCGAAGACCGAACGCAGTTCGCGGCACATCGCGACGAGCGAGTACGCACTGACGTCGAGCGCGAGCGCGTACCCATCACGCGATGTGGCGTAGAACTTACCGGTCAGTTCCTCTTTGCGGGCGAACGCGATGCTGTGCAAGAGCGCATCGAGCTTCACGCCGCGTTCCTCGAGGAGCGCGCGGAGCGCGGCGATGCTCGCATCCTGTCCGACGTCGCACGGAGCGACGAGCGCGTTGTCCAGTTCGGCGCCGAGTTTTTCGACCTCGGGCTTCGTTCTTTCGCCCTCATAAGTGAGCACGAGCGATGCGCCGTTGCGCGCAAGCGTTTGAGCGCACGCGTATGCGATGCTCCAACGGTTTGCCACGCCGGAGACCAGCGCGGTCTTACCCGCCAGGAGGGGCTGAGACGGCGCCTCCGTCACGCTTCGAACCGCTGGCCCACGACGTCCCAGTCCACGACGTTCCACCACGCCGCGAGGTAGTCGGCCCGGCGGTTCTGATGTTTCAGATAGTAGGCGTGTTCCCACACGTCGTTGCCAAGCACGATGTGCGCGCCCTGCGAGAGCGGATTGTCCTGGTTCGGCGTCGTGACGATTTTCAACCCGCGGTCGCTGCCGCGGACGAGCCAGACCCAGCCGCTGCCGAACTGCTTGACGCCGGCTTCGTTGAATTGCTTCTTGAACGATTCTACGTCGCCAAATGCTTTGGTGATCGCGTCGGCGATCGCGCCTTTGGGCGCTCCGCCGCCGCCCGGCTTCATCAGTTTCCAAAACATCGAATGGTTCACGTGTCCGCCGCCGTTGTTGCGGACCGCAGTGCGGATATCTTCCGGGATGCTGTCCAGCGATTTCAGCAGATTCTCTGCCGAACGGCCTGCGAGGTCCGGATGTTTTTCGAGCGCCGCGTTCAGGTTGGTGACGTAAGCGCCGTGATGCTTGTCGTGGTGGATGGTCATCGTCTCTTTGTCGATGTGCGGTTCCAGCGCGTCGTAAGCATAGGGCAGCGGCGGCAGTTCAAATGGCATTTCTTCTCTCCATATCCGGTTTTGTTCGTGCCTATCGGTTTTGCAAAGGCATCTGGGTTTGGCCGCCGACCGCTCGGTGTCCTAGCCGGACAAGCGATACGGGACTCTTCCCACGTATCGTTGTACCCATCATTCGCAATGCCGCTGCACATCATCGTTCGACTTTTCGCTTCGCACCGAGAAGCCGCGGGCACCGGATCGGTAGAGGTTCGGCTCGAACAAGGAGCGACCGCGGCCGACGCGTTCGCGCGCGCCCGCGATGTCCACCCCGAGCTGCCCGCAGATACGAATAATGTCGCCTTTGCGGTCAACCGCGAGTTCGCGAGACCCGACACGCAGCTCGCCGAGGGTGATGAGGTTGCTGTCCTGCCGCCGGTCGCCGGCGGATGAGCGCTCGCATCCTGATTTCGTCTGCCGTCCTCGACGAGCAGTCCGCGGTGAACGCGCTATCGCACGATGGCGCCGGGGCCACCGTGACGTTCGTCGGCCGCGTTCGCGGCGATTCGCGCGGAAGATCCGTCGAAAAGCTCGAGTACGACGCGTATCCCGAAATGGCGGAAATCGTATTCGAGCGCATCGCGCGGGAGATTCGCGCGAAGTTCGATATCGTGGACATCGCGATCCATCACCGCGTCGGCGCGCTCGCGGTCGGTGAGATCAGTGTGGTCATCGCGGTCTCGGCCGCGCATCGTCCGGCGGCATTTGACGCATGCCGCGACGCGATCGACACCTTGAAGCGCATCGCGCCGATCTGGAAAAAAGAATTCGCAGCTGACGGTGCGACCTGGGTCGAAGACCGGCCATGAACGGTCACACGACCGGCCGGCGGTGAAGATCCGCCAAATCCACGCCCTTGACGAACAGCAAGCGCTGTAGGGCTTCCGCACCGGCGCGCTCCCGCAGATCCGCCTCGCTTGGAAAAAGCGGCACGACCCACAGGAAGCGCACGTGAAGCGCATCGGCGCGCATATATTCGAAAGCATCGCCTTCAAAAACGGCGGGGACGACCGCAAGCGCCTTCATGCCGAGCGTGTCGGGAACTTCCTGGCCCAGTCTCACGATCGACCATTCATCCAATCGTGTGCCGTTGCCGCAAGCGTGGGTCGCGCACACCGCGGTCAAGTCGAAGAGAACCTCGCACGGTTCGCGCGTCACAGCGAAAAACTGTTCGGCGTGCGCGTGCCCGTCGACGATAAGCGTCGCCATGCCCGGATGCGCGTGAATGCTTGCGTATGTGAACACTTCGCGCGATTCGTTCGGCGGATGGCGATTGACGTTCGCCCAGCATGCTGCGCCGGGGAAGAAGCGATGGGCCGAGTCGTCGGGTGGGCCAAAACGGCGCGCGTAGTGATCGACGATGAGCGCTGCGATCCGCTCGGAGTCGAAGAGCTGCCCGCTTGCGATCTCTTCTGATTCCTTAGCCGGCCGGTACGGTGAAGCCGAGCAAATTCGGGATGAGCGTGCCGATCGCGTATCCGAGAAGTGCGGCGCTCGCACCGATCGCGAACGCTTCTACACCGGAACGCCATGGATTGGTCGCTGCCGCGTGTGCCTTTACGACGCCGATACCGAAGAGCGCGGCAGCTGCCGCGAGTATCGACGCGGTGAGCGCCGCCATACCGTGCATGAACGTGTACGGCACGATCGGCACGGCCGCGCCGACCAGGAACGAAGGCGCCATCACCATCGCGTCCTTTAGCGCGTCACCGGACGAATCCAAATGTAGACCAAGCTCTTCGTGCGCCATGACCGCGAGCATCTTCTTCGGGTCTTTAGCGACTTCCAATGCCGCGTCGCGCGCTCGGGTCGCGCTCATGCCCTGCTGTTTGTAAATCTCGACAAGCTCGGCAAGCTCTTCGGCGGGGTGCTCTCGGATCTCGCGCCGCTCTGCGTCGAGTTCAGAGACCGCCACGTCATGCTCCGCCTTCGACGATAGGTAGGAACCAGCCGTCATCGCTACCATGCCCGCGAATGCGGACGCGACGCCCGCCAACAAGATCACGCTGTTGTTCTGCGCCGCGCCGAAAAACGACGAGACGACGCCGACGGTCGTCAAGATGCCGTCTTGCGCGCCGAAGACAAGCTCGCGAATCCGCGACCGCGCCGCAATGCGTTCGCGCTCGCCGCTGATCTCGGCCGGACCGTGCGCCCCCTGCGTCGGCGCCGGCCGAGAGACGATTTTCTGTGCGATTGCGGCGGCGCTCGGTGAATCGTGCGCCGCGGGAGCTTCCTGTCTGCCGGTCTGCAGCGCGCTCAAGGCGTCCGAGAAGAGGCGGACGTGATGCTCCTCGCGTGCGAGCGCGAGTTGGAACACACGCACTGCGTCTGGTCGATCGTCGGCCTCTGCCTCGCGGATATAACGCGGGTACGTCTCGCGGCTTTCGACCGCTTCTTCTTCGACGACTCTGTGAAGATTCTCGGAACTGGACTTCACCGCGCCGAGGGCCGCGAGAGCCGCCATCGCGTGCACGACCTCAGAACCCGCGGCCTCCATGAACACTTCTGCGACTTCAGGATGGCCTTCGCGCATCGCTTGCATCGCGTACGCTTCGTAGAGGCGGTGGGCCTTCGACTCGTCGACGAACGCCATCCACAGGTTGAGCTCTGTCTTGCTGACGGATGTCTTCATGCGCGCGACTCATTCTTGAGTTCGGTCCCCCACTCATCCCGCGTGTTTGCGGCGCAGGAACGTGACACAACGCGGAAAACGGGCGATCGTGACGAGAGTTAGCGATCAGCGTGGCCCGCGGCCCTCAGCGGAGAACGGAATTCTTCCGCCGGTCGTGCGAGCGCTTGTGTTCGTGCTCGTCTGGCCCGGCGTCGCTTTTGCGAGCAGCGCCGGCGCGATTCAGCTTTTCTGCCCCGGCGGAGCTCGATCGGCTTGTTCGGGTGCTGCGTATAACTATGCAGCCGTCGCCGGCGAGTGCCTCGCAACGGTGATTCTCGCTTTCGGTTTCCGGCGCTTCTTGGATCGCAGGCCCGCGGATTCGCTGGGGCTTTCGCTCGGCGTGAACTCGTTGCGGCTCTTCGCGCTGGGCGCTGCGTTCGGCGCCGGCATGCAAACGCTGGCCTTCGTGCTTGAATACGTAACGGGCTCGGTGCACGTCGCTGCGATCGCGCCGATCCGGACCGACCTCACCTCGTGGGCCGCGATCCTCCCTCTGCTCGCGATCGCCGCTCTCGCCGAGGAATTGCCGCTGCGCGGTTACCTGTTTCAGAACTTACGCGTCGTCTGGGGCAACGCGTTCGCCATTGCCGGAACGTCCTTGCTTTTCGCGCTGCTGCATGTGACGAATCCAGGTGCGCACCAAGACTTCGCGCTGACGATCATCGGCGTTGCTCTCGCCGGTGCGTGGTTTTGCGCGGCGGTCATCTGGACGCGCTCGCTCTGGCTCGCGCTTGGTGCACATATCTCGTGGAATCTATTCGAGGGATCGGTATTCGGCCTTCCCGTCAGCGGGCTCACCCTCGGCAACGGCTCCGCGATCACGTCGGCGGTCGGTGGCCCGACATGGTTCACCGGAGGATCATTCGGCCCCGAAGCCGGCGTCAGTTCGCTTGTGGCGCTATCCGTCGGCGCCGTCGCGCTCTACGTTCTCCACCGCCGCGGGGCTCTCTCGTTCGCCTCGGCATCATCGGTCGATGTCTTCGCCGGGGACGCGGCGGGCGACTAACGCTCGGCACGCCCCGCGAGGACGCTCCATCGCTCGCATCCAGCTCGCTCAGTCGCTCGGTTCACTTCGTCGCTCTCGCCATCCGTGGCTCCGCTCCTCGTTCAACGCCTCGCTCGGGCGTGCCGAGCGTTCGTCATCGCACCGAGCGCGTCTGCGGCGTCACCGGGTTGCCGAATGCCGGTGCATTTCAGGCGGAGAAATCCGCCGAAAGCGAGCGAAGGAGCGTCCTCGCGGGGCATGCTGCGCGGCCGTTGTGGGCGCGTCCACGGCGCGGCCGATGTGAGCGTCGCTGGTAGACTTCGGCCGGTGACGCTTCGAGGATGGGGGACCATTCAGAAAATGACGCGGTCTTTCCATACCTGACCGCGGCCGGTCAGATCGCGCCACGCCGCGGCGAGCATGACGCCGGCGATGAACGCGCCGGCGATCGGCGCCCCTAAAGCGGTCAGCGGATTCGCGCCGATCGAGCGGTCTCGAAGCGTTCGCGTGACGACGCAGCCGGCTGCTGACGCCGCGCAATACATCGCGAGTTTGCTTTCCAGCGGCCGCAGGCGCCGGGTGAGCCGGGTGAGGCCGAGTAGCGCGAGCGCGGGCAGCGGCACGACGAGCGTCGCCATTTGCGCAACAGCGAAGAGGCTCGCGGCGATCGGATTTCTTCGTACGCCTTCGTAGACGTTCTTGCGCCATCCGAGCCACATCTCTCGCGTGCCTTGATACATGCGGACGCGAATCAGATCGTGACCGTCGAACAGACGGATCCGATAGCCGAATGCCTTGAAGCGCTCTGCAAGTGCGCGGTCTTCTGCGATCTCACCTCTGACGGCGGCGTGTCCGCCGACCGCGAAATACGCGCTGCGACGAACGAGCAGAAACCCGCCCCAGACGAGTCCGACGGGCGAACGAGCGTCGTGGATCAGGGAGAGCGGATGCGCCGACATGATGACCGTCGCCATCGTCGGCATGACGACCCTTTCCAGAAACGTGTTGCATTCGAGCGTCGCGGTAAGCGAGCACACGTCGGCACCGTATGCTTCGGCAGCGGCGATCGCGACGTCGATCGTTCCGCGCGCCATACGCATGTCCGCGTCGCTGAACAAAAACCACGGTCCGCGAGCGACACGAGCCGCTCGCTCGCACGCTGAAGTCTTTCCGACCCAGCCGTCCGGCGGCGCGCCTTCGATGACGCGCACGCGCGCGTCGGACAGTGCGGCTTCGTACGCTATCGAGAGCGTCTCATCGGTCGAATCGTCATCGGAGATGATGATCTCGCCGACGATCTCGCCTTGCGCGCCGATATCGTCAAGCCAACCTCGAATGTTGCGCGCTTCGTTGCGCATGGGCCCGATGACCGAGACTCGGCGACCGTCATCGACCGGAACCCCGGCATCGGCACGGGGCCGCGCGCGGCGTCCCTCGCGCGCATCGAGTGCAGCGAAGACCGCCGCGATGCCGACGAGAACGGCAGCCGCCCACTGGACGGCACACAGCAGAACGAGGCCGGGGGCCTCGCTCTGGCGTTGTGTCGCTAGGGGATCGGACGTATCAGAAACCGTTGTCCGAATCGTCGGAATGGGATTCCTCTTCTTCCTCTTCTTCTTCTTCGTATCCGTCGTCGAACTCGTCCTCGTCTTCGAACTCATCCGTTTCTATCGTGACGTCGATTTCATCGAAGAGCGGCTTCGGCGCTGGTGTTGATACGGCGCCGCGAGGCTTTGCAGCCGGTTTCGCGGCGACGGGTTTCGGTGCAGGCGGCGTCTTCTCGGGCGCGCTCTTGTGCGGCGCCGCGGCTTTCTTGGCGGCTGCTTTCTTCGGCGCTGCTTTCTTTGCAGCCGCCTTCTTGGTGGCCGGTGCTTTGCGCGACGTCGAACGCTTCCGCGCGGCCGCTTTGCGGACCGTTCGCTTGGCTGTTTTCGATTTGGCGCGGGCCGGCGCGCGGCGAGCAGACTTACTCGACGGGGCGCGTTTTGCGCCCTTCTTGGCCGAAGCCGATTTCTTGGCGCGTCTCTTGATGGCCATGTTCGAAGCCTCCGGATGTGGTGCGGATCGATGTCGTCAGCTGCGCGCCATCAGCCCGCGCTGCGCTGCGTGCGCGCCGTTTGTCTTGAAGCACAGCAGTCTCCTGCCGCCGATTTACCGCGTTAGAGCGTCTTTACGAACGATAGCACGTTGTCGGCGTGGCCGAGCGGCATCACGTTTTCGTAGACGCGCTGAACGATGCCGAGTTTGTCAACCACGATGGTCGTGCGCGTTGCATGCCCCTTGGCCGAAACCGGAATGCCGAGCTGCGCGCAGATCGCACCGCCGGGATCGGCGATCAACGGCACTTCGAGCGCGTGACGACCAGCGAACGCAAGGTGAGAGGCCGCGTCATCGGTGGAGATTCCGGCCGTTACGGCGCCGGCAGCCGCGAAGTCGGCGGACCGCCGACTGAAGTCTTTCGCTTCCAGCGTTCAGCCCGCGGTGTTATCCTTAGGATAGGCCCAGATGACGAGGGCTTTCGACGCTCGATATGCGTCGAGATCCATCTGACCGTTCTGTGTCTCGCAGTGGATGTGCGGCAGGACGGCGCCGACAGCAATGGGCATGTGCCACCTCGCCTCGCGATCAGGGGACGATCGGCCGCACCGCAAATGGCGCGCCGACCGCAGGTTCGGTCGTGGACTTGCCGTCCACGCCGGTGAACGTGGCAAGCATCCGGCATGTGCCGACGTGCTCGCGTCTGACGTGCACTTGGCCTTCGTACAGGGCGCCCCCGCTTCGGGCAAAGACCGTGGTGGGATACGAGCCGTCCACAGCGCCGTCCGGGGCAAGGCCCACTTCGACCTCGCCCGTCCAAGGCTTGGCGAAGAATATGGCGACGGTGAGCACATCGCCCGGATTGTAGACATCCTTGGTAGGCGAAAGACGCACTTCGCGAAGAGCGATCTCCATGACGGCCGCTTGTGTTCGCCTCCACACCGGGATGCCCTTGTGCTGGAAGCGAATCCGAAGAGACCTATGGATGCAAGGCTGCGCGAGCGGCTGACGGCGATCGTCGGCGAACGAAACGCTCTTTGGACGCCGGGTGACTTGCGCTCGTACGGCTACGACGCCTCGATTGAACGCGCGCTCCCCGAAATGGTTGTCCTTCCACGGGATGCGGCACAAACCGCATCGATCGTCGTCGCCTGTCGTGAAGCCAAGGTGCCGTTCGTCGCGCGCGGTGCGGGTACGGGACTTTCAGGCGGCGCCATCGCCGAGCGCGGCGGTATCGTGATCGCCACCGTACATCTTGATCGAATTCTGGAAATCGACGAGCGCAATCTCTTTGCAGTGGTCGAGCCTGGTGTTGTGAACTCGGTCCTGTGCGCGGCCGTCGCCGGCCGCGGCTTGCGCTACGTTCCCGATCCGTCAAGCATGGCGGCGTGCACGATCGGCGGCAATGTCGCCGAAAATTCCGGCGGGCTTCATTGCCTCGCGTACGGTGTGACCGCGAATCACATCTTGGGTATCGAACTCGTCACGCCCGAAGGGGACGTCGTCTGGCTCGGCGGCAAGACGCGCGAGAACTACGGCTACGATCTTCTGGGCGCATTCGTCGGCTCCGAAGGCACGTGCGGCATCGCGACAAAGATATGCGTCCGGCTTTGTCCGCTGCCCGCCGGATCAAAGACGATGTTGTGCGTCTTCGACGACATCGATGGAGCATCGCAAGCCGTATCGGACGTCATCTCGTCGGGCATCGTGCCGGCGGCACTCGAGATGATGGACAAGACCGCGACCGGAGCGATCGAAGAATTCGCGCATGCCGGTTTTCCGATCGATGCGGCGGCCATACTGATCGTCGAAGCGGATGGACCGGATGACGTCGCAGACGAGATCACCGCCGCCGTTCGAGCCGTCTGCGAGCGCAACGGCGCGCGCGAGGTGCGGATCGCTCGCGATGCCGCGGAAGCCGCCCGCATCTGGAAGGGCCGCAAGGCGGCTTTCGGGGCGATGGGGCGCTTGAGCGCAAACTACTATGTGCAGGACGGCGTGATACCGCGCAGCCGTTTGCCGCAAGTGCTGCGCGACGTCGAGGCGGCGGGCGCACGGGCCGGACTGCGCATCGCGAACGTTTTCCACGCAGGCGACGGCAATCTCCATCCTTTGATTCTTTTCGACGATAGGATTTCGGGCGAGCTGGACGGCGCGCTGCGGGCCGGCGCCGAGATCCTGGAGGCGTGCGTGCGCAACGGCGGCAGCATCACAGGCGAGCACGGCGTCGGGCTTGAGAAGCGAGACTGCATGCCGCTGCAGTTCAGTCCGGATGACCTGGCGCTGATGCGACGCGTGCGAGACACGTTCGATCCTGATGGGCTGTGCAATCCGGGCAAGGTCTTCCCGACTTCGCGGCGTTGCGGCGAATCATCGCGGCGCGTCGACCGGGGCGAAGTCGACCCGGCTGGCGCGCGCGCGGCAGGTGTCGCGTTTTGACGCGGCGTCCGAAGGGCATCGGGCCGGTCCCATTCGATTCTTCATTGCGTGAAGCGGTGAAAGATCGGCTCACGGTCCATCCCGATGATTGCGCGGCGTTTGCGATCGCCGGCCGCGTTCCGACCGTGGTCGCTTCTCCGAAGTCGTTCGAGCAAGCCGCCGCCGCGCTCCAGGCTTGCGCACGAGAAGGCGCACGAGTCGTCATCCGCGGCCAGGGTACGAAGTCTGCGCAGCCCCCGGCCCCTGCTGCGCTCGACGTCGTCGTCGACGTCTCATCGGTCGCAAAGTCGATCTACATTCGTGCCGACGACCTGACTGCAGTCGCCTCGAGCAGCGTTCGAATCGCCGATCTGCGTGCGGCGCTCACCGCTAAGGAGCGATTCTTCCCGTGCGACGTGCCGTTCGCGGCCGATGCGACGGTTGGCGGCGCGCTCGCCGCCGGATCGAACGGCGCGCTTGCCGCGCGATTCGGCGGCTTGCGCGACAACATTCTCGGCATGCGTGTCGCGTTGTCGGATGGATCGCGCGCGTTCGCCGGGTCTCATGTCGTCAAGAGCGTTGCGGGATTCGACTCCCACAAGCTCTTCATCGGATCGCGCGGCACGCTCGGCTTCATCGGAGAGGCGGTCCTCAAGCTTGCCCCGATCCCGCCCGATGAACGCGCGCTCGTCGCGCGCTTCGCGGACCCGCAAAACGCTTGCGCGGCGGCGCTCGACGTCGCAGCCGCGCCTGTGTTTCCGTATGCGGTCACGCTGCACTGCCCGCGCTCGGCGCAACGCATCGCGGCTTTGACGGCTCTGACACGGCCCGATGAGTGGCTGGCGGTCTACCGCTTTGGCGGACTCCGCCGCGCGGTCGGTCGTGCCGTCGAAACAGTTCGGCAGACGTGCGCCCAGCACGGTTGCTCGGCGACGGATGTGCTCGACCGCGGCGGCGTGGAGCGCGCGTGGGTAGACATTGCCGAGCTGGCGGGCGGGCGGATGTATCCGGCGACCGGATGGTGCGCTTATCGCATCGCTTGCCTGCCCTCTGAAGTCCCATCGGTGCTCGCGGCAGCGGCAGCCGCGTGGCCTGCGCTTGAGATCAGCGCACATCCGACTATGGGAGTGGTCTTCGCGCACGTGCCCGCCGATGTCGCGGTCGATGCGCCCGGTCTTTGGCGTTCGGTCGGCGCCGCGGCCGGAAGCGCGATCTGCACGTCGGCTCCGCCCGGCCGCACGGACTTCGCGATGCCGCCGCGCAGTTACGCGCCGTATGCGCTTTTCCGCCGGCTCAAGAGTGAATTCGACGCTTCCGGCACCCTCGACCCAGGGCGCATGCTCGGCGCAGTCTGATGGAGATCGTCGAGAGCGCAGCGCACGCAGCCGGCTCCGAGCGCCCGACGCTTGCCGAGCTCGACGTATGTACGCGCTGCGGCATGTGCGAACAAGCATGTCCGACCTATCGGCTGCTCGGCGTGGAGGCCGACTCGCCGCGCGGGCGCATTTTCATGATGAAGGACGTCGCCGAGGGACGCGCGACCGTCGATGCATTCTTGGCCGAACATCTCTACGCGTGCCTCGGATGCCGCGCGTGCGAAACTGCGTGCCCGTCCGGCGTGAATTTTGGACATCTGCTCGAGCTCGGCCGAGCGCAGGTCGAAGCCGGCGCACCGCCGGTACCCGGACGCACGGGCTGGCGATTCTTCCGCGATTTCCTCACACGGCGGCTTCTGCCGAATCGCGCACTCACGGCGGCGATCCTCGCGCCGGCTCGGTTCATCTCGCGCCATAGATCCGCGCGCAGATTTCTGCTCGCGCTTCCGTTACCGGCGCGCATGCGGACGATGATCGCGATGCTGCCGGACGCGCCGGTCCGTGGAGGCGCCCTTCCGGCCACGATACCAGCCGCCGGCGAACGCCGCGCGCGCGTCGGTCTGTTCCTTGGCTGTGTGATGAACGAACTCTATCCGCACGTGCACGCTGCGACCGTGCGCGTGCTTCGGCGCCAAGGTTTTGAAATCGCCGTGCCGCCGAACCAGTGGTGTTGCGGGGCGCTCAACGTGCACGCCGGCGAGCGCACGCGCGCGAAATCGATGGCGCGCTCGGTGATCGACGCGTTCGATGCTGCTGCGGTTGAAATGATCGTCACCAACAGCGCCGGCTGCGGCGCCATGCTCAAAGAATATGGCGAGCTGCTTTGCGATGATCCCGAATACGCTGAACGGGCACGGCGTTTTTCGACGATCGTGCGAGACGTCACGGAAGTACTGCGGCCTCTTTCGCCGGGCGACGGTGCGGTGCCGGGCGGGTCGCGCGCGACGTATCAAGATGCTTGTCACCTCGCGCATGCCCAGAAGATCCGCGAACAGCCGCGCGCGCTCTTGCGAAGCATCGGACGCGTCGAATTCACAGAAATGGCCGATTCCGACCGCTGCTGCGGAGCAGCCGGACTGCACGCGCTTACCCACCCGGAGATCGCTGCCCAACTCGCCGATGAAAAAATCGACAATGCCGTAGCCGCGGGCGCTGACACCATCGTCGTATGCAATCCCGGCTGCGACATGCACTTGCGAGCGGCAATCGAGCGGCGCGGGCTCGCCTTGACGGTCCGCCACCTGTTGGAATTGGTCGATGAGGCATACGCCGGCGCCGCCGGGGCGCCGATAACCCGTTAAGAACGACCAGCGTCAAAACGACAGTTCCAACGGAATCAGCTCATGGAGAATAGTCCCCGCGCCGGGGGCACCGCCTCGCTGCTCGACCGGGCGGAGCTGCTCGCGCTCGCCACCAAGCTCGGATACGCGGAATTCTTCCGCGCGCTGTGCGATGCGTTGCGCGCCCGGTTCGAGGCCGAATACGTCGGCGTCGCGGTCGCCGACGACGGCGAGATCACGCGCTTTCGGATGATCCACGAATCCGGCGGACCTGCGAACGGCACGGTCGCGCCGGTCAGCTCCGGGCTCTTTGCGCGCGCATGCGATGCACCGACGGATCTTGTGATCACGGCTGATTCGATCGATGCCGGACGCCTGCCGTTTCCCGGCGGATCGATGGCGCTCGCTCCGCTCGGCGCGACGGGCCGGCGTTTCGGCGTACTGGCGATCGCGAGCCGCTTGCCGGACGCGTTCGGCGGCGCGGCGGACGACATCGCGGCGGCCGCCGACATCACGGCATTGGTCGCTGGAGCGCTCGTCGCCGCCGGCGAGGCGCAAGATCGTGCGGAGGAACTCGCGCTGCTCCTCGACGCGACTCGCGCGCTCTCGACCGAGCGCGATCTTCCGAAACTCTTCGCGCAGTTCCACGAGCTCGTCGGGGGTGTGATGGATGCGCGCACGTTCCTCATCGCGCTCGGCGCGCCCGACGGCGAACGGATCGAATATCCATACGCTGTGAGCGACGGCAACCCGATCGTCATACCGACTTCTCCGCGCAGCGACACGCTGTGCGGCCACGTCTTCTCGCGAGGCCGGCCGCTGCTGATGCGCACGCTCGAGGACTTCGCAGGCTATCCCGCATCCGCAGCGGGCGAGGGCGACGACGTCCGGTCGGCCGTCTACGTGCCGATGCGGATCAACGACCGGACGATCGGCGTGATCTCGGTGCAGAGCGAACACGACGCCGCATTCACCGAACGAGATCTCGAATTGCTGGTCGCGATCGCGGAACAAGGTGCGATCGCCGTCGAAAATTCTCAATATCTCCAGCGCGCGGAGCAGCGCGCTCGCGAGCTGAAGCTGCTCTCGGAAGTCTCGCGTGCTCTTTCCGCTCAGCTCTCTCTTCGCACGCTCTGTCAGACGGTGTGCCGCGAGGTGCGCCGCGTGATGGATGCGCCGATCTTCCTCGTCAGCCTGCTCGCGGGCGATCGCGACACCATGCACATCGAATTCATCGCTGAAGGCGATGAGGAGATCGAGCTCGCCGATTACCCGCTCGCCGGCACGCTCGCTGAAAAGGTCATCACCTCAAACGAGGCGATCGTCTTGCAGAACCGCGCGGAGCTCACCATTGGGCCGAGCCACATCCTCAAGACCGGCGGTCCGACCGTCCGCTCTCTTGCGATGGCGCCGCTCCGATTGGCCGATCGCTGCATCGGAATATTGACCGCGCAATCATACGCGGAAGGTGCATATAAAGATTCGGATGTCCGTCTGCTCAACGCGATCGCAGAGCAGATGGCGCTCGCCGTGCAGAACGCACAGATGTTCCGCGAGGCGCAGAATCGCGCCGACCGCGATCCCCTCACGAATCTCTACCACCACCGCTATCTCAAGACGCGCCTCGACGAAGAGATCGAGCGGGCGCGCGCCGACGAAAGCGAAGTCGCCGTGCTCATGCTCGACCTCGACGACTTCAAGCTCGTCAACGACACCCACGGGCACCCGGCTGGCGACGAAGCGCTGCGCGTCCTCACCGGCGTTCTCCACGCGACATGCCGAAGCGCGGACATCGTGGGCCGCTACGGCGGGGACGAATTCCTCGTGATCCTGCCCGCCACGGGCGCCGATCGAGCGCACGTCATCGGCGCGCGTATCCGCGACGCCGTGAGCAGCCGTCGCCTACGGCTTCCGAGCGGTGCCGCGGTGCCGCTGCGCGCATCCATCGGCATCGCGACCTACCCCGCCGACGGCGCGAGCGCATCGGATCTGATCCAACGCGCCGATGCTGCGCTCTATCACAGCAAGCGACACGGCCGGCCGGTCCCCGCACTGCAGCGGATCGGCACGACCGAATTGCGGCTCGAGGGCAACTTCTCTCCCGTCGCTGAGCTGCTCGCCGCGCTCCTGACGCGCGATCCGGACTCTCGTATCCGGCTCGAGAACGCGAATCGCCTCGCGAAAGACGTGGCCGCCGCATTTGCGCTTTCGGTTCCAGACGCCGAGGGGCTGTTGCTCGCGAGCGTCCTGCGCGATGTGGGCAAGATCGCGATCCCCGAGCACGTCCTGAGAAAGCCGGGGCCGCTCACGCCCGCCGAATACGAACTGGTCAAGCGCCACGCGACGATCGGCGCCATGCTCGTCGAAAATATTCCGGCGTTTGAAGCGGTGGCTCTCGCCATCCGGCACCATCACGAGCGCTTCGACGGCAGCGGCTACCCTGACGGACTTGCGGGCAGTTCCATACCGCTTCTCGCCAAACTGCTGGCGCTGCTGGACGCTTTCTTGGCGATGACCTGTGACCGTCCTCACATGCCTCGCGTCACGGCGGCCGAAGCTGCGGTTGCCGTGCGCCGCGCTGCGGGCACGCAATTCGATCCGGATCTCGTCGAGCGATTCCTCGGAGTCGCGACCGTGGGGCGCCGTTGAGACACCGATAACTCAACCTAGTGGATACAAACGCCGCCCGTGTCACCCCGTACTATTCGTCCCTGCTCGCGCTGGCGGTCGAGCAGCCGCGTTCGGATTTCTTTCCTGCGCTGAAAGCTGCGCTCGCCGAGCGCATGCCGGTCGATATCTTCGAGCTGACAGCCGTTGACGCGGACGGCGCCCGCCAAGTCATATATCGCCATACTCCCCTTCGCGATGCCGCGGTGGACGAATCGCTCGTCGCGGCCGCTCTAAAAAGCGGCGTCGCGCAGGTGTTTTCGCCTGACCGCCGGGCGCACGGGCATCTCCATGTCGCCGCTTCAAGCCCAGCGTCGTACGTCGTCGCGCCGCTTCGAACCGAATCGGGCATCCGCGGTTACTTGACCGTCGGCGCTCACGTCCAGCAGCCATTCGACCGACTTGGAATCGATGACATCATCGCCGCGGCAGATGTGGCTTCGCTCGTTCTCAATGCGGTGACCTCATCCGAAGCGGCGTCGGCACGCGACGAGGAGCTTCGCGTGCTACTCGACACCGCGCGCGCGCTTTCGTCCGAGCGCGACCTCAAGCGCTTGTTCGAACGTGTCCACGGTCTGGTCGGCGGCATCATGGACGCTTCAACGTTTTTTATCGCGTTGGCGGAATGGGAAAAGTCGACGGTCTCTATTCCGTACTGCGTTGACGGCGGCAAGGTCGTCGAAGCAGGCGAATATCCCATTGACGGCTCGGCGTCTGGTTCGGCACTGCGTCTAGGGCGGCCGCTCATCCTACGCACGGCCGATGACTGGCAGAGCATGCCGTCCGTGCTCTGGGGCGACGGGGATCCGGTGGAAGCCGCGCTCTTCGCGCCGTTGCGGATCGGCGATCGCTTGATCGGCGTCATCTCGGTGCAGAGCGCGATGCAGGACGCGTATAGCGACCGAGACCTCACTCTCCTCGTTGCGATCGCAGAACAGGCCGCGATCGCCGTCGAGCATTCGTATCAGCTCATGCACGCCGAACAGCAGACCCGGGAGCTCACCTTGCTGGCCGAGGTCTCGCGCGCGCTCTCCACACAGCTCAGCCTGCGATCGCTGTATCAGACGGTCTGCCGCGAAGTCCGGCGGGCGATGGACGCGACGGTTTTCTTCGTCGGATTGATCTCATCCGATGGCGTCATGCTGTCTATGGAATATTGCGTGCAGGGCGACGTGGAATTCAGCGTGGATCCCGTGCCGCTTGCGCAATCCATCGCGTTCCGCGTGGTCAGCGCGAGCGCGCCGCTCGTGCTTCAGACGCAGCCCGAGATCTATGCCGCTCCGTTCCGCCGCCTCCACTACGACGGGAAATTCGTCCATTCGATCGCGATGGCGCCGCTGCGTCTCGGCAACCGCTGCTTGGGTGTCCTGTCGGCACAGTCGTACCGCGAGCGAGCATACGATGAAACCGCCGTGCGACTCTTGTCGGCGATCGCGGAACAGATGGCGCTCGCGATACAAAATGCGCAGCTGTTCACCGAAGCGCAAAACCGCGCCGATCGCGACCCATTGACCGGCATCTACCACCATCGCTATCTCAAGACGCGGCTGGATGAAGAGATAAAACGCGCGGAGCGAGCCGGAACCAATCTCTGCGTGCTGATGCTCGACATCGATCGCTTCAAGCTCGTCAACGACAACTATGGCCATCCCGCCGGCGATGAGGCGCTTCGCACCCTCACATCCGTGCTCGTCGCGACGTGCCGTGCGTCGGATATCGTCGGCCGCTACGGCGGCGACGAGTTCCTCATCATTCTCCCCGATGGCGATGAGGCACAGGCGCTGCGCGCCGCGCAGCGCATCCGCGAAGGGCTGAACTCCCGGGTGCTGCAGCTGCGCGGGATGAGCATCCCGCTGACCGCGTCTATCGGCGTCGCCGAATATCCGCGCGACGGGTTACGTGGCAGCGATCTCATCGCGCGTGCGGATGCCGCGCTCTATCAGAGCAAACGTGCCGGCGTGCCGATCGGCAGCGGAAGTGCCGTTTCGCGCAGGACCGTCCATCTGCAGGGCGACTTTGCGCCGGTCCATGAGCTTCTCGAAGCGCTTCTCGCTCGCGACCCGTCGACGCGCGCGCATCTCGAACAGGTGAACCACCTTGCCGCGCTATTCGCCGCGAAGGCCGCACTGTCGTCCGCGCAGACGCAAGCTCTGCTTCGCGCGAGCGTCCTGCACGACGTCGGCAAGATCGCGATTCCGGATCACGTGCTCTGCAAGCCGACGAGCCTCACCCCAGAAGAGCGGCAGCTCGTGCGCCGTCATCCGGAGATCGGGGCCATGCTGCTCGAACATATCCCCGGTTTTGCAGATGTCGCGCAAGCAGTGCTTCACCACCACGAGCGCTACGATGGGCGCGGCTATCCGCGCGGACTCGCCGGCGAAGAGATACCCGCGCTCTCGCGCGCCGTCAGTATCATCGATGCGTTCTCAGCCATGACGGATGACCGGCCGTATCACAAAGGGATGGACAAGCAAGCCGCGCTTGCCGAACTGAGAAAACATGCCGGGCAACAATTCGATCCGGTGATGGTGGACCTGTTCGCATCGTTGGTTTCCTGATTTCTTGATCTGCCGTGGACGCGGCGAACCGACTGCCGCGCGGCATGCCCCGCGAGGACGTTTCTTCGCTCGCATCCGGCTCGCTTCGTCACTCGGTTCACTCGTCGCTCTCGCCATCCATGGCTTCGCTCCTCGCTCAACGCCTCGCTTGGGCATGCCGCGCGGCCGTAGTCGACGCGACTTCGACCGAGCAAAAATAAGAAGGGCCGACTAGCGTCGGCCCCTTCAGAAACGATCTTGCCGATCAGCTCAGTCGGATTCAATGATCCCGTCGCATGAGATGCCGAGCTGGGTCAGCGATACTTGGAAAAAGCGCCGCGTGAGATCGAGCGCTGCAACGCGCATGCGTTCGAATGCTGCGACGTCGCCAGGCGCGTGCAATTCGCCTTCGACCACCAATTCGAAGTACTCTCGTACGCTTTGAACGGCCGCAGTCACCGGACGTTGGTCTGCATCCCACGAACTGACGTCGGACGGCAGGCGCAGTGCCGGCGGCGGAGCGGGGGCGGCGTATGAGAACGCGTAGTCGAGCCGCGCTAAATTGAAGCGATCGGCGGCTTGATTGTATGTGTCAACGAGCGTCTGCAACTGGATCTCCATCTGACATATCTCCGTGAATTCTACCCATATTCGTTATCGGTCAAGCGAGCAGCCGACGTCTCTATCCCGTGCCGCGAAGCGCCTGGAAAGTGATATGAAGCACGCGGTTGGCGGCTCCGCGCTTTGTTATATGGCATTCAGATGAACATTCTGGGTAGTGGTGCCGTTCGGCACGATAAGCAGCTGGCCGCTCCACTGACCGTAGCCATCGCGCGACACAGTGAGTTGCGCGGCGCCTGCGGCGACTTTATCGATTTCGAAATAGCCGTCAGATCCCGAAGTTGTTGCGGACTGCGTTCCATCGCTTGAGACTATGGAGACGGCGGCGCCGGCGATCGGCCCGCTCTGCGATGTGACGACGCCGGTCACCGTACCCGAAGCGGTATTTGGCCCGGGCTCCGTCTTGCCGCCGCAACCGTTTAACGTCAACAGCGCCGCTACAAGCATGCACGCGGCTGCGCCAAACGCGCGGTAACGGCTATCTCGTAAACTGATCACATGCCATCTCCCCTGTGGAACGCTTAACGTTACAATCGGCCGATTCGGCGCACCGAGGCACAAGAGGCCCGCCTCGCAAAGACTAGCGCGTGGACATGCACTTCGCTGTCGAGGCGCTGGCTACAGCGTTCACGATCATCGACCCGTTCGGCATGGCACCGCTTGCCTTGTCGATGACGTCCACCATGCCGCCGGATGTCAGGCCGAGGGTCATCAACCGCGCGGTCTTGGTCGCGGGCTGCATCATCGTCTTCATGGCGGCCGTGGGTCGCCAGCTTCTCGGTTACCTCGGCATCACGCTGCCGGCGTTTTCAATCGCCGGCGGCATATTGCTCTTGCTCGTCTCGATCGATATGCTCTTCGCGCGTCCCCCCGCGGTGAAAAAATCACCCGACGATGACCGCGATATCCGGGAGCACGAGAACGTCGCCGTTTTTCCGCTCGCGATTCCGATGATCTCGGGTCCGGGAACGATCGCGACCGTGCTGCTCCTCGTCGGGCTTGCGAACGGCGACCCGAAACGCCTGGCGATCGTGTATGGAGCCTACGGACTGGCGCTCTTGGTGACGTGGGGCTGCATGCGCGGCGCCGACAAGCTGCTGCGTTTTGCGGGCCGCACCGGCATCCAAGTGGTCACGCGCGTTCTCGGCATCATCCTGTCGGCGCTCGCCGTGCAATTCATGATCAACGGCCTCCTCCAGTCCCCGCTCTTCCATGCCGTCAGGCCTGCCTGAGGTGACCGCGTGATCAACCCGATCTTCGTCCATTTCGTGGTCGCACTCATCGTCATCGCTGCGCTGATCGTCGCCGTGATCACGCCGCTCGGCAGGCGCGTTGCGATGTGGTCTCTTGCGTTGCAGCTGCTCGTCGGACTCTGGCTGATATTTCTGGGCTTTCGCGTGAGCCCATGGCATCCGGCGCTCTGGTTGCTCGCTGCGCTCTTCACGCAGGCTGCGATTTTCGCCGGTAAACGGGAGCGCAAAGCGGGCGCTTTGATCCTCACGCTGCTCGCGCTTGCGAGCGCAGCCGGCGCATTCTATGTCGGGTTGGTCGACCAACCCGCGGATTATTATCTCCGGCGCCCCGTCCAGAAGCCCTCGGGATCGCAATCGCGAACGATTCTCAACTCCTCTGCCGTCGGCGAGATGGTGGTCGAGCACGCCGATCCGATCTGAAGGTCCCAACCCGTCTGCGCGACGACATCCTCCACGGCGAAACCATCGTGCACGGAGGCTAGATACGCCTCACACGTCGCGCTGTCGAAACGAAGCGTCGCACGATCGGTGATGATGGCGCTCGGTCCGCCGCGCGGCAGTCCGACGCTCGCGCGCCAGCCCGGCCCGTCGCCAAAGCCTGGCGACGTCACGTATCCCACGCGACTCGGAAGCCGGCGGGGTGCGTGGTCGATCACGACGACGAATCGTTTGGCGAGCGATGCGATATCGGCGGCACCTCCGCTGCCGGGCAGTTTGACATCGGGATGCTTCGGATCGCCGATGTACGACGTGTTGATGTTGCCGAAGCGGTCTACTTCCGCGCCGCCGAGGAAACCGAGATCGACGTCGCCGCGCTGCAAGAGGCCCATCACCGTCGTCATCCGGCAGCACATGCGCGCGCCCTCGATGTTCGGCGGATCTCCCATCGTGTGCAGCATCGCGCTCGACGGCGTTTCGCGGATGATGCCGTTCTCGAACAAGCCGACGGCGCGCGGCGCGTGCGTGCGTTTCGCGAGCGCGAAAGCGAGCAGCGGTAACCGCATGCCGACGAAGACCACTTCGCCGTCGTGGATCTCCCGCGACGCCGCGGCGATCATCACTTCAGCCGGCGTGGGCGCGAGCGTCACGATGCGCTGTAATTCACGGGCGCGGCCGCGCGTGTCTGTTTGACCGAGAGACCGTCGACCCGCGCCGCACCGAGCTGCGTCAGATAGGAAGCGCGATCGGCGACGCCGTCGATCCATCGCGCGCGCCATCCTTCGAACCCCTCGCGCGAACGGGTCGCGCTGGAGTACTCGAGAAAGAAATCGTGGTCGCGCTGCCAGCAGCCTTGGACTGGCGACGGATGCGCTCCGCCGCGTTCGTGCACCACGGCTGAGATCTTGATCGGCGGCGCGAGCACTCGGTTTGGATCGCTCTCGATCACGGACTGCGCAACGATCTCTTCTGCGACGGCGATGACGCTGCGCGCGGCGAGCGACGCCTCCTCCATCACGCCGAGATTGCCCCACGCGTGACAGCCGCCGAATTCATCTGCCCGCTGCACGTGGACGATCGCGACGTCCGGCGTCAGCGCCGGCACGAACACGAGCGGCTCGTCGGCGAGCGGCGACCGTCCTACAACAAGATGCGAGCCGTCTGCGCGCGCTGCGATGTCGCTCCCCAAGAGCGTGCGCGTGGGGATGAACGGCGCGCCGATCGCACCGCCGAGCAGCGCGAGCGCGATGCTGAAGTTCGAATGATCGGCGATCTCGATCACGCGCGGTACGCCGGATTCAGCGGCTCGGCGATAACAATGCCCGAGTCCCGCACTGACGTTGCCCGCCCAGGCGGCGGCAACACGAGCGACGCAGCCCGCTCCGATCAGTTGATCGAACAGGATGTCTGAGATCGGCCCGATCAGCGTCAGGTCGCGGCGGCGCTGCCGGACGATCTCGTGACCGGCGGCGAACGGGATGAGCGCTTCGAGTCCGAGCCCGAGCGCGACCGACGACCCATCGGGGACAAATCGTCCGATCGCATCGTGCATCGTCATCAATTTGGACTGCATGATATCGGAAGGGCCGGCGTTACGCCGGCCCGCATCCAAGGGCGATCACCGATCTATTCGGCGCTGAACTTCGCCATGCGCTTTTCAACGTACGCGTTGAGGCCTTCTTTCGCGTCCTTGCTCTGGAAGAGCAACTGCTGCAGTTCGCGTTCGATCGCGAGCGCCTCCGAGAACGGCACCTCCGCTCCGGACTGGACGGACCGCTTGATGTTGCCGACTGCTTTCGCGGCTTTGTTCGGCGTGCAGAACTGCTTGGCGTACGTCAGCACGTCGTTCATGAACGATGCTCCATCGCCGTCGTAGATCTCGTTGACGATGCCCATCTCTTGCGCTTCTTCGAACGAGAACGTGCGGCCGGTGACCATGAGCTCGATGGCTTTTGCCTTGCCGACCATGCGCGCGAGGCGCTGCGTTCCGCCGGTTCCGGGCAGCACGCCCAGCGCCACTTCCGGCAGGCCGATCTTGCCGGCGCTGCGCCGCGCGACGCGGATGTCGCAGGCCATCGCGATCTCGAGGCCGCCGCCGACCGTATGCCCGTTGAGCGCGGCGATGACGAGTTTCGGTGTCTGCTCGAATCGAGTCAGCGTCTCGTTGGCATGCAGGCAGAAATAGTATTTGAACGTGGGATCCACCGTCTGCAGCATCCCGATGTTCGCGCCTGCGCAGAAGAACTTCTCACCCGAGCCGGTGAGCACGATGACTTGGACGTCTTTGTCGAAACGCGCTTTCAGGATCGCGTCGTCCAACTGACGCATCATCTCGTGCGTGTACGTGTTCGCCGGCGGGTCCACGAGCGTGATGACGGCGACGTGGCCGGCTTCGACGCGGTACTCGACGAGGGTCTTGGTCTCAACAGCGGTTGCCATGGATTCTCCTTTAGATGCGGCTCAGGCCGCTTTTGGTGCGACCCAGTCGTCGCGCTTGCAATACTCCATCACGAGCTTCTCGTCTTCCTCGGTTGGGAGCGTCTCGCGCAGGTGTTCGAGGTACTGATCGCTGTCGAGCACGCGGCCGTCGACCGAATAGTGCTTGCCCGCGTATTCGCCGATCTGGCGGTTGAAGCGGATGTCGGGCGCGTAGAGCTTCTCATCGCCCGGAATGATCGTGTTGATCTGGTCGATGATCTTCTTGCATTCCTCGTAGTAAAGCTCGCGCGCGTAGACGTTGAGGCGCTCCTTATCCGGCTCGCCCATCTCTTTGTCTTCGAGCGGCCGCCCTTTGATGCCCCAGATGTAGGCCCAAACCGCGCTCGACGAGTGGTCGTTGCCGAACAGATCGAGCGAACCGGAGAACCACTTGTTGTGGTATTTCTGTTGGAGCCAGACCGGGATGACGTTTGCTTTGGCGACTCGCCGCAGCCCGGTGACGCCGGTGCCCAGATGGAACGACTCTTCGCGCAACATGGGTCCCATGCTGCGTGAGAGCGGCGCAAAGCCGGAGTGCGAAAGCATCTGCAGCTGGTATTTGCCGTCGCGATCCATGTAGTTCTGATAGGCGTACAGGTCCAGCCAGCTCTTCACCGTGTTGTTGAAAGCGTTGAGCAGGCGCGTGCCCTGGTCGGCGCGCCGCGAGAGCATCTTTTCCGCCTCGATGCGTCCGTCGTTGCCGAAGTGGTTCACGAGCAAGTGGCACATCTGGTATCCGTGGCGCGTCTCTTCGATGAAGACGCGGCAGATCGAATAGAGGTCGTACTCCGACGGCGCGTTCCCCAGCAGCAGCTTCTGCTGTTCGTTCGAAGCGAACTCGGTGTCGCCTTGATAGATGATCATGTTGAGCACCGCATCGCGCATGCGCTGGTCGGGAATCTCGAGCACTTTCTCCCACTTGCGCTGACCGGCAAACTCGCCGAACTGGATCTCGTCGGACTTCAGATCGCCGTACTTGGCTTCGAGTTCGTATCCGCCGAGCACGCGTTTGAAGATCTCGGGATCCACGTCGATCCCTTTCTGCCACTCGCGCATGACCTCGACCCAATCGTCGAACGTCTTGATGCGTGCCATCGCTTGGAGCCTCCGCCGTTGTATGTTATAATTCGCACGGTCGTGCAAATTTTGACGTACTCGATTGTACCAGGTCTGGCTAGGTGACGCAAGGCGGCGAGCAGCGGCCTGCGCTCGCGCCCTTGCGGCCGCGATCCATGCTCTTTACCCTCTACGGCGACTACGCCTATCCGAGCGGACGGGCTATCGGGCTGCAAGCGATCGTCGCGATGGCAGCGCAGCTCGGGATCGGCGAGGTCGCCGTGCGCTCGGCCGTCGCTCGCCTCGCTCACCAGGGATGGCTGCGAGCGGAGCGAGACGGGCGCCGCGCACAATACGGGCTCACGGATGTCGGTCGACGACTGATCGATGAAGGCACGCGTCGCATCTATCGCTCCTCGCCAGCAAAATGGAATGGCGCGTGGTGTCTGCTCACCTATTCCATCCCCGAAACCAGACGGTCGCTCCGAGATCGCATGCGGCGGCAACTCGCGTGGCTTGGGTTCGGGGCGATGGGCGGCGGAGCGTATGCGAGCCCGCGCGCCGTGTCCGATGAAGCCAAGGAACTCCTTCGCATGCAGGGCGTCGAATCGTTCGCCAGGATCTTTCACGCAGAGTTTCGCGGTCCGGGTTCCGACGCCGATCTGGTCCGCGCTTGCTGGGACCTCGCATCGATCGGACGCCGCTATCGCGCGTTCGAATCGCATTACGCGCCGATGTTCGCGCGTGACCGGCGCCGCATCCGCTCGGGGCAATTGCCGGACGCCGACGCATTCGTCGTACGCTTCGCGCTCACACACGACTTCCGGCGCTTTCCTTTCATCGACCCGGACCTGCCGAAAGAACTCGTGCCGCGCGGCTGGCCTGGGTTTCGAGCGCGTTCGCTGTTCGAACGTTATCACGCGCTGCTGACCGACGGAGCGTGGCGCTACTTCGGATCGGTCGCAGATGGCGACTGAGTCGACCGTGCAGATCGCGCCCGACATCTGGCGCATCACGCTCCCTCTGCCGTTCCGGCTTCGCGCCGTGCATCTATATCTCGTCCGCGGCGCAGACGGCTACTCGCTCATCGACGCGGGTTTGGATACGCCGGCCGCTCGTTCGTCATTCGATGAGGCGTTGCGGCGATTGGGGATTCAGCCTTCGCAGATAACGCGGCTGTACGTGACGCACATGCACCCCGATCACATCGGCATGTCCGGCCGTCACGCTCGCGCCGGCGCCCGTGCGTTCATCATGAAGGACGAAGAGCGCCGCGCGCGTTACGTGTGGGGCAG
This sequence comes from Candidatus Eremiobacteraceae bacterium, assembly GCA_035295225.1. Lineage (NCBI taxonomy): Bacteria > Bacillati > Vulcanimicrobiota > Vulcanimicrobiia > Candidatus Eremiobacterales > Candidatus Eremiobacteraceae > Candidatus Eremiobacteraceae bacterium. Next base: position 69,145 of record DATGJI010000059.1, read on the forward strand.
CGCCCCGCTCGAATGGGCCGAGTATTTGCGCAGCCATGGTATGCCGGAAGCAGCAGCGGCCGGCGCGACGGGCGCTGCTGCAGATCTGCGCGCGTGCGTCACGCTGCCGCCGGTTTTCGAGCATCTCGCCGACGGCGACATCGTACCGCTCGGCGATCGCTCGGTCCGCGTCGCCTGGACGCCGGGGCATAGCGACTATCATTACATGCTGATCGACGATGCGGCGAAAGTGATCTTCGCGGGCGATCATCTTCTGCCGACCATCACTCCCAACATCGGGCTCTATCCCGAGTGCAGGCCCGATCCGCTCGGCGATTATCTTGATTCCCTCGGCAGGTTCGACGAAGAGTCGACGTATCGCGTGCTGCCCGCGCACGGCGAACCTTATGGTGAGCTCCCTGTAAGAATCGCACAGCTCAAGGCTCACCACGACGAGCGGCTCGCGGGCGTGCGCGAGCGGGTCGTCTCGGGCGGTGCTGGCGGTGTCACATCGTTCGATGTCTTGCGACACTTCTGGGGCGACCGGCTCTCGCCGCACGAAGTCCGTTTTGCGATCGTCGAGATCGCCGCGCATTTGGAATATCTCCGCTTGCGCGGCATGATTGCACGCGAATCGGCCGGCGCGATGCACCGCTACCGGATGTAGGGCGGACCTTTATGGTCCGCCGGTGCGGATGTAGGGCGGACCTTCATGCTCCGCCGGCGCGGATGTAGGGCGGACCTTCATGGTCCGCCGGTGCGGATGTAGGGCGGACCTTCATGGTCCGCCGGCGCGGATGTAGGGCGGACCTTCATGGTCCGCCGGCGCGGATGTAGGGCGGACCTTCATGGTCCGCCGGTGCGGATGCAGGGCGGACCTTCATGGTCCGCCGGTGCGGATGTAGGGCGGACCTTCATGGTCCGCCGGTGCGGATGTAGGGCGGACCTTCATGGTCCGCCGGTGCGGATGTAGGGCGGACCTTCATGGTCCGCCGGCGCGCCATAAAGGCGCGCCCTACAATTTCCGGTGGCGCGCCATAAAGGCGCGCCCTACAGTTTCCGGTAGTCGTACACACCTCGGCCGACTTTGCGGCCGAGGCGCCCGGCTTTGACGTACTTCACGAGCAGCGGGCAAGGCCGGAATCGGTCGCCCAAAGCGCCGTGCAGATACTCCAGAATCCGCAGACGTGTGTCGAGTCCGACCAGATCGACGAGTTCGAAGGGCCCCATCGGATGGTTGAGCCCTAGCTTGAGCGCTTTATCGATATCGCGAGCCGACGCGACGCCTTCCATCAGCATGTAGAACGCCTCGTTGCCTATGAGCGCGTTGATGCGGCTTGTGGCAAAACCGGGCGCCTCGTTCACGAGAACGGTCTCTTTACCGCAGGCGGCGGCGACTTGGGCAGCGATTTCGTACGCCCGATCGGATGTCTCGAGCCCGCGCACGATCTCCACGAGCTTCATGATGTGCGCGGGGTTGAAGTAATGCATGCCGATGACGCGAGACGGATCGGCGAGGGCCGCCGCAATCTCGGTGACGGAGAGCGCCGACGTATTGGTGGCGAAAATCGCATCCGGCGTGCATGCCGCCTCGATCTCGCGCATGACCGCGTGCTTCAGCTCCATCACTTCGGGAACGGCCTCGATCACGAGTTCGGCCGCAGCGGCGTCGCGCAGCGTGCTGGAAGCCGTGATGCGCGCACGCATCGCGCGTGCGTCGGCTTCTGTCGTCTTCCCACGCGCGACACCGGTCGCGAGATTCTCCTCGATCTTGCTCAAGCCGGCGGCGACCGCTTCCGGCGACGCATCGATCAGGCGGACCTGAAATCCGCCGGCGGCGAGACTGTGCGCGATTCCGTTGCCCATGACGCCGGCGCCCAAGACGGCGCACGTCTTGATCACGGCGAAACGTCGTCGCGCTTTGAATGCATGCTGGTCTGCAGCCAGTCGATGCCGCTCGCGTACTGCGCCATCTGGCGCACCGAAAAGGCAAGGCGCTCCCAGACTTCGTCGCGGCGAACGCAGATGTCGCCGCGCTCGACCGCGCCGACGAACGCCTGTGCTTCGCGAACTTGGCTGCGGGCGCGCGGCCACGAATTGCGAAGCCCCTCATCCAAAGGCAGATACGCACCGAGGCGCGCGACGAGCGGCGCCGTCGCCGCGTCGGGATCGGCAAACGAGAACTCGAGCCGCGCGAGCACGTATTCAGCGATCGCCTTGTTGAAACTCGTGAACAACAGCCGAAGTCTTACCCGCATCGCGACGAATCGCTCCTCTTGCTTCAGGATGTGCGCCCCGCGGTGGCGAACGGCGCGGCCAAACCGCACCGTTTCTTCGAGCGAACACGTCATGCATCATGCTCGGTCCAATCCCGTTGAAATCACGACGCGCCGCGCTCGCTCGCGCGACGCTGATGCCGTCGTTCGAATCGCGGTCGCGGCTTACGAAACCACTGCGTGGCTCGCTCCGCTGCCGCCGCTGACGGCGGCGGAAGTTCAGGCGTTTATCGCGCAGCGCGGTAACGCGGCATTCATCGCGAGCTGCGACGGGCGTGATGTCGGCACGATATCGAGCGCGCGCGAGGGCGTGGTCACCCAACTGTTCAGACTGGGTGTTGTCGAGCCGTATCGCCGCCGGGGGATCGGTGAACGGCTCGTTCGCGAAGTAGAAGAGACGGCTCGAGCTGAAGGCGCGGCCGTCGTCTATCTCCAGACGTACCGCGAGCTCGGCCTGATCGACTACTACGAACGGCTCGGCTATCATATGGACGGGGAACAGACGGACCCCTTCCAGAGCACGGGCTTGGTCCGCATCGATATGTTAAAGGTTTTCTAATTTTCCGAGGCCGACTCCGACAATTCGTTTGTGATGAATTCGAGGACGTCTGCAAGGCCCGATACGTAGAGCCGGCGCCCGGACGGTACGTGCTGGACCGAGCCGCGCCAAGCGTGTCTTTCGCTCGGCAGTCGCGCCGGCCACATCCGGACCAGGAAGACCTGATCGCGAGAATCCCGGTCATCATCCATACTTAGAGACTACCAGACGGCTGTGCGGCTCACGTGCGAGCGGAGGCCAGGATATCGCGGTTTATGTCGATGGCTAAGAACGCCTCGCGCATCGCCGGTTGGCCGATCTTCGCGGCGAATTCCTCGAGGGCGCTCACCGCAAGAGCGCCCGCCTCCTCCGCGCGCCGGCGGTCACCGCAGGCCTTATAGACCTGCGATAGCACCCAGTGGATGTATTGGGGCCAGAACGCCCCATCCAACGACCTCGAGGCGATCTTCGACAACTCGTCGGCCGCGGAGCGGGCGTCGTCGAGCTTCCCGGCCTGGAGATATGCGAGCCCAAGGTCGGACAGATCGTCGGCGAAGTCGCCGGGCTCTTGCACGTGACGGCGAATCGTGATTCCAGCGTTCATGTGCGCGATCGCCTCTTCGTGAGCGCCAAGCACGCGCTCCGCGTTTCCTAGATTCGCAAGAGCGGCCGCCTCGAAGACCGGGAAATCGATCTCGCGCGCTTCGGCAAGCGCGCGAGCGGCGAACTCTCGTGCCGCGCGCGCGTCGCCGAGATGCAGATTGATGAAGCTCATATTCACGGCGTTCGCCACGATCGTCCGCCGTTCTCGCACGACCTCGAGCAACTCGTTCGAGCGAGCGATGAGGTTCTTCGCTTCTTCGAAGAGCCCGAGACGCATGGCCAATATCGTTTTGTTCGTCAGCGTCGTCGCAAGGCCGCGGCGATGCCCGATCAAAGCGTACGTGTCCAACGCGGAGGAGAACTCGGCGACGGCCTCTTCGTAGAGTCCCAGCCACGCTGCCGTGACCGCGATCCGTGCGCGCGATGCCGCCTCCGCTTCTCGGTCGCCGAGTTCGACATTGAGCGCGAGAGCCTCGCGCGTGAAATCATAGCATTCGCGGTAGCGCTGATGCAGCAGCGCTTCTGTGGCGATGACGGCGAGCGCGCGTGCTTGCGCCGCGCGGTCGCCAGACTCCGCAGCCAATGTGCGCAGGAGGGCCAGGGACTTGTGCGCGGCTTTGTAGTCGCCAAGGTTGGTCGCGGCATCGACGAGCAGCCAAAGGCACTCGATTTGTTTCGCGACTTGGCCGCTCGACTCGTAGAGTTTGAAAGCGCGGCGCGCGTGCGGCACGGAGTCTCGCGAGCGGCTTTGTAAGAGCAAGTGCGTCGCTTGCTGCAGCGCGGCATCCGCACGCTCAGCGGCGTCGCCCGATTTGCGCGCCGCACTGCACAGCTCGTCGATAAGCTTCGTCTCTTCGTCCGACGCACCGAGGCTGCGTGCCAGTTTGATGCGCCTGCGCAGGATATCGGCGCGCAGCTTCGCCGCCGTTCGTGCGTCGCAGTTGCTTTCATCGACGAGCCGCTCCAGCATATCGATATCCCGGCGTTGACCCTCCCGATCGCCGCGCCGGCTTCGCAAGTCTTCGGCGAGCTGGACGAGCGGTATGCGAGCGGCGGCATCGGGCGTGCCCGCGATCGCCTTTTCCGCAAATTCCAACGCTTCTTCGTTGGCGAAGAGGTTTGCCGACCTGCGCGCGGCGATCGCGTACCACCCCGTCGCTTGCTCCGGAAGGCCGCCCAGTTCGAAATGAAACGCGAGGTCGCGCGCGATCTCGTCGCGGCTCTCGCCGACCGATCGTTCGAGCACGACCGCCGCCCGGGCGTGGCGTCGCGTGCGCGCCGGCGCGTCGATAGATTGATAGATCGCATCGGCGATGAGGTGATGGGAAAACGCGTAGTCGAACCGGCTTCGCGAACCTGCATCTCTGATGATCGCACGATCGAGCAGTTCGTTCATTCCGTCGCTTACGAGAGACGGGTCGAGACCGCTCACCTGGCGCACGACCTCGATGTTGAACGCCTGGCCGGCGACGGCGGCGATTTCAGCGACAGCGCGAGCGTTTGGGGAGAGCCGCGCGATGCGCGACGCGACGACCGCCGTGCTCGAAGACGGGCGCGCTCGCCCCGTCTCGACATTGCCGGCGCGGCGCTCCGCTAGTTCTGCGATCGCTTCGTTCAAGAAAAACGGGTTGCCCTCGCTTGCGCCGTAGAGATCGTCGGCGCTATCCTCTGAAGGGGCAAGCGATGCGGCCGGCATCGTCTGGAGCAGCCCGCGGATTTCGTCGCGACCCAATCTCCCAAGCGTGAGGTGGCTTGCCAAGCGCTGACCCGTCAAATCGCGGATCGCCGCGCGTAACGGGTGCCCGCTCTCGATGTCCTCGTCGCGGAATGTGGCGATCACGAGCAAAGCCGATCGAGATGCGCGACGAGCTATCGCGATCAAGGAATCGATCGTGGAATTTCCGGCCCAATGAAGATCTTCTAGTCCCAACATCGCGGGCCTAACGCGCGCGAACTCGATCGCGTAGCGGGCAAGCGCGTCGAGCAGGCGAGTCGCTTCACGCTCGGGCGCCAACGGAGGCGGGACCCCGAGGCCCGGAATTTGCGCGCCAAGTTCCGGGAGGACTTGCGCGAGAACGGCGAGGGAAGCCCGATCGGCGGGATCCATCTTCAGCGCCGGTAACGCACCGCGCAACGCATCCACAACACACTGATACGGTGCCGCCTCCGGATAGGAGGTCGATCCGACGGCCACGCGACCGCCTTCGGAATCGACGATCAGCGCGAATTCGGACAGCAGCCGCGTCTTGCCGATTCCAGCCTCGCCGCCGACGAAGACGACCGATCCGGCGCCGCGTGCGGCACGGCCCCACATCATCCGCAAGTGGTCGAGTTGCTGTCCTCGTCCGACGAATGGCAACCCTCGAAACGCTTGTCTGTGGTTGGAATCTTGCGCTACGGGTGCGTCGAGCGCGCCGGGAAGCACGGCGTTGCGTAGAATGGCGTCGCGCACTGCCACGGTCTCCGGCATGGGTTCGACGCGCATTTCGGCGCGGAGTTTTTCGGCGAATCGATCGAACTCCGCGAGCGCGCCCGATGCGTCAGCCGACCCGTAACGAGCGGCCATGAGTTGGCGGAGCGCATCTTCGCGGAAAGGTTCTGCGGCGAGCAACCGCTGCGCGTACCGGACCGCATCCGAGAATTCGCGCCGGCTTCGATGCAGCAAGATCAATCTGCCGAGCGCGGCGAGATACGTGGAGCGCAGCCGCTCCCGAATCGTGACAACCCAATCATCGTACGAGTTGTCCATGAAATCGCCGCGGTAGAGGTCCACTGCCTGCGGGAGCGATTCTGGTTCCTTTGCGAGCCGCTCGAATTCGGCCACGTCGACGAAGCATTCGGCAGCTGGGTTCCAGCTCACGCTGTCGGCGTCCGACGCGATCCAAAGTCCGCCGTCCGGTAACTTTGGGAGGGCCTTGTTCATCAATGAGAGGTAGCGGCGCAGTTCGGCGAGCGCTGTTTCTTCGGGCTCGTCGGGGAAGAGCGTGAAGGCTAAGAACGGCCGCGAAACCGACTCGCCTCGGTGCACGACCAAGTACGCCAAGAGCGAAAGCGACAGCTGATGCTTCGCGAATTTCAGCACGTGGTCGCCGGCGAGCACGCGCGGTTGACCGAAGAGGAACACTTCCAATTGCGAAGCCGCGGGCATCGCCGCACTTTCAATCAGCCGCGAGGTCGGCCCTCGTAACCGCGGCTGCTATCCGTCACGGCAACACTTGATAGCGAGCCTCCATGCCCAACGACGCGTGATCGTCTTTGCTGCACATCAGGAGCCAAACACCTGGATTGTCCGGGATCATGTCCACGACGTCCTGATGGAATACCAACGGCACCGCGTCGGCCCTATTGCCTTGGAAGACAACCGTCTCACCGCTCCATGTCGGGGTGTGGCCGTCGAAGCCGTTCATCGTTGTAAGCAGATACCAGCGGACTCTCGCGCGAGCGTGAATCGCCGGCATCGGCATGTTGCCGTAGACGTATCCGTTGATCGACGGGAACGCGTTGTCGCCGGTAAAGGTCTTCGCGTGAGAGCTGATACCTCGAGCATTGACGACCCGATCTTGGAGATTCTGGGTGACGAGCGGGCTTTGATCTTCGAGTTGCGACGAGAACAACGTGACGATTTCTTGGTCGACGTCAACCGGCGACCCATCGGCACGAGCGTCTCCGCGGCGCGTGACGATCAGCGGACCGATGAGCGCGGCGCTATCGACCGTGGCTTGTTGGACGTCGGAGATATACGCCCAGACAATCGAACTTGTATCCATCGCGGTGGGCCCGTCGGCAGCGGTGACGGACCAGCGATACGTGCGCGTGGCACCCGGTTTCACCGCCGTAGGTTTTGGTGTGGAGACCGCACCGCCTGGTGCGATGTCCACCGAAAGGTTCGTGTTATTGCGAAACACGATGACGATCGTATCGCCGACTTCGGCGTGAATCGTCGGTCCCGTGAGACCGAGATAGCGATCGGATATCGGAACGGGCAAGAGCTGGGTGAATGACCCATCCGTGTACTCACGATAGATCGCTTTGTGATAGACCCAGCCTAGTTGTGCGGAGCGGAGGGCACGGAGCGGCTTCCCCGAGATGATGTTCCGGTTCTGCGGTGCGTAGTTCCAGAGCACATCATCGGCTGCGATGTAGTGAACGCGGTCACGCGCAGCGGCCGGCGCGACAAAAAAGAGCATGCCCGCGACGAAGACGACGGCAAGAGCTATGAGCTTCTTCATGGCTGCACCCGGTAACGGGCTACCATCCCTCCGGCGAGATGGATGTTGACATGGCAGTGGAACAGCCACGTGCCCGCATTGTCCGGAGTCATGTCGGCGACGGTCATCGCCATCGGCCCCAGCTGCGCCATATCGGTGCGCATGCCGTTCACCACGACGGTGTTCCCATGCCAATGCGGCGCGTGAAAATCGAAGTCGCTCATGGTCGAAAGCAGATACCAGCGGACCCGCTCGCCGATGCGCATGCTCGGAACCGGCATGTTGCCGAATGAATATCCGTTGATCGTCCACATGTCGTCGTCGCTGGTGGCGAAGTTCCCGGGCGGTTTGACATGGCGCGGATTGATGTGCGGGTCGCTGATGTTGGCCTGGAAATAGCGGCTCGAGCTCTCATCGAATTGGGCGAACATGGCAAATATCTCGCGATCGACGTCCTTCGGCGATCCATCGGGTTTCGCCATGCCCTTCGCCGTCACCACGATGGGCCCGATCGGCCCCGTGTTGACGTCGCCCACCTCATCTTGGTGCGAGTGGTACATCCACACGACCGAACTGCCGTCACCAGCGGCCGGTCCCGCGCGCTCCGGCACTTGCCAGGTGTACGTGAACGTCTGACCTTGCGGCACGCTGTCGCCGTTTTTGTTCCAGCCGGAAACGCCGTCCTGATACGGCGCTCCCTCGGAAGATTTCGTGTAGAACAGTCCGTGCGCGTGCACCGTCAACGGGAATCTTGCATTGTTGCGAAACACCACGACGACCGTATCGCCGACTTCTGCGTGGATGACGGGCCCCAGCAGACCGAGATACGCATCCTCGGGAGATCGCGGCTTCAATGTGCGGAACGTGCCGTCGACGTACTCCCTGTAGATCGCCTTGTGGAAGGACCATCCGAGCTGCATCGGTGCGAGCGGCGGCAGCGGTTTTTGCGCGATGAGGTCCTCTCCGCTCGGAGCGTAATTCCAGACGACCTCATCGGCCGCGATGTAGTACGTCCGCGTGCGCGCCTGTGACGGGCTCGCGCATGTCAGAAATACGGTGCTTCCGACGATCGCCGCAAACGCGGCAGCCCAAGTCAATCTCAACACTCGTTCCTCCGGCTTTCGCGATATCAGGCGTGCGCTAAACGCTGCGAGGACGGCCGCGAAATGATGGTGGACATCGGCAGTCGCGGTGCGCGCTCGCCGTAGCGTTTTGCGACGATCCGGTACTCAAAGGTCAATGTATCTCGCCCGTTTCGCAGCTCGCGGACGGCAAAGCCGCTCGGCGTGCGCTGCGCGACATAGAGACCGTTGCAGTCGCCTTCGGGTGTCACGGAGACGAGGTACGAAGCGCTTGCGTCTATGACGTTTGAGAATTTCGGATCGAGAGGTACGTACGCAAATCCGTTGGCCAGCGTCCCTTCGCCGTTATCCTCTATTGTGGGCTCGGACTCAGACGGCGTGTATTCGGTGACCGCATGTAAGCGCTTGCCTCCCGCGATGCAACCGGCTTGGCAGCCGCCGTATACGATGAGAAACCCGCTGACATACATGTCGCCTTTGTCGTCCACCACAAGTTCCTCGGCACCGCTGTTGTCTCTCACCGCAAACACCTCACTCCCGGTGCCCACGCCGCCGCCGTAGAGTGCGAGTGCGTCGTTCGAACTTATCGTGTTGACGATTTTGCTGCCGGTCCCGGATATATTGAGATTGCCGCTCAGGCTCGTGCTGCCGAGCGTCGCCGAACCGAAATGACCGCTGGACGCCGTAAGACTGCTGGCGATGCTGACATTGCCATGCGAGTCGAGATCGAGCGCGTCTCCAGACGGACCAACCGCTTGGATGATCTTGTTGTTCGAACTCGACGTGTCTTGAAGGTATAACTCGGGTGCTGAGGTGTTCGGGCCTTGATTCGCAAACAGCGCGGTTCCGGTCTGCGCAAACGCATAGACCGCGTTTGCTGCCGCCGAGGTCACATGCAGACCGTCGTTCGCCGGCCCGCCATCGGCGAGAACGCCGGCGGCTCCATTGTTATGCCCAGTCGCGGTGCTGCGGCCGGCGACACCAAACCCCGTCGAACTGTTCTGACCGTACACGCCGCTCCCGAAAGTGCTCGATGAAAGGCCGGCAACGCCGTTCTGGCCGGACGAGCCCGTGGTTCCGGTGACGCCCGTGCCGTTGACCGACGTGCCGGTGACGCCGCTATCGAGTTGTCCGCTCGTGCTCGCATCTACACCCAGCACCCCGGACTTGCCGCTGGTCTTACCGGTGCTGCCGAACTGCGTTCGGCCTTCGAGCGCCGTGCCGTTCGAGGAAACGCCTTTGATCGCGTCTCCGTTCTTGCTGTTCACCCATTGCAGGCACGGCGCCGAAGATGCGCACGAAAGAATCGACTCCATGGCCGCGCGCGCGGGCCCGATGGATGCCACCGCGGCAGTCACCGTGAGGCCGACAGCCAGGCACAGCGCGAACCGAACTCTCCAACCTTGCATGATCTCTTCTCCGTTGCGACGTCGATGGCTCTGAACTGTCTTGAGGCTATCACGAGTGCGTTCGAGCGGCGTACGAACCCGCCGAGCGGGCCTCCGAGGCGATGCACGGCGGCCGCACGGCGCGCTGGTAGACTCGCGTCGTGGATGCAGCGCACCGCTTCGTTGTGCGCGCGGCTTCGGGGAGAATGGCAATGCGAAGAGCTTTTTGGATGTTCCTGATCGTGGCGGCGGCGCTTGGCGCCGGCGCGCAGCGGTCTTCAGCCGCGGAAGGTACCTCTACGCCTATGCCGGGCGGCGCCTATCAATTGAGCGGACTCAGCGGCACGATGTCGTCGACGCTCTTCAACGGCAAGATCCGGATCAAGAAGATGTCGTTTCGGACGGCGACGCCGCAGGAGCTGATCCTGACGGCAGGCCAGACGGGCGTCGTGTTCTCCTGCATCGTGTCGAATGGCACGAACGAACGCCGCTCCGGCTATCTCGGCGCGTCGCTCGTCGACTCGGACGGCATCGTGGTGGATTCTTATGGCGGTCCCATGGAATCGCTCTACGGCTTGGAACCGGGCGCGGCCGCACGGCAGTCGTTCCGATTTCTTCTCAATGACGGGTTCAAACCAGTAAAGCTGGTCTTGATTGAACTTGGAAACGGGCCGCAGCCGGTGTTTCGGATCGCGTTGAAACCAAGCGATCTACCGTGACCTCGGAACCTCAACCTCAGTGAAGTGGCTGCAGGACAAGCGTGTGGCGCGTCGCCCGGGCGACGGCGTCGTCGGAGAATGGGGTGCGCCGGTAGACGTTGTTGACCCAGTCCTGCATCTGGTCGTCGTAATGCTCGTCGCTGTAGTGACCTGACTCGCCGACGGTCAAGACCATCGACGAGTTATCCCAGTCGTGGGTATCGGCGACCAGACGCATGGACGGGCCGAAATCGGGCTTGGCCTGGAAGATCGTGAATGGATCACCGGGCTGGGGCAGCGGTTTGAAATTCAGCAACGCATTCAGGGGCCACACCGCGCCGAGCGGATGGTCGAAGATCGCGGCGTCGACGTCGCCCCACGGACGGAGAGAGTCGATGCCTTGCCCGGGTTTCAATTTAAGATCGACGACGGCTTCGCGAACAGCCTTGGGGATGGCGGCGACGACGCTCGCGCGGGTCACGCCGAGCGGCGCGAGCGAGCGATCGCCGCTCAGCGCTCGGGCGACAGCCGTGATCGGATGGAAATGCGCTTTGTATTGCGTGTAGAGCGATCCGAGCTTCGGTTCGAGGAGATCGCGAGTCAGGTCGTCACGCTCGACGGTGAGAAACGTGACGTTTCGATCCTGGATCTCTGCGCGGCCGTTCCAGTTGGCAAGCTCGGTCCGAATCAGTGAAAGTTCTGCATCCTGTGATTCTTTGAGGGCCGAGATCGTCAGCGCCGCGAGTTCTGCATCCGGAATGTCGATCGAGTTCGACTGCATCGCGCCGTACTCGCTCGGTCTGCGAAAGGGCGTCATGGCCATGAGGCGCGTGATCTCTTGAACGCGATACGGCGGCGCGTAGAGCGCGGTCGAAAGCTGCGGCGAATACGCGGGCGACGTCAGCGCATTGTTAGCGCTTGCGAGAAATCCGTCCGGCGGGTCAAACGCGTGCGGCAACTTTGCGAACGGCACGTCGCCGGACCAGCGAAAGCGCGGATCGGATCCATCGGCCGGCAGCCATCCGTCGAAGCCTTGCCGCACCGGAAGACGACCCGCGTCCTGGTAGCCGATATGGCCGTCGACGTCCGCATAGACAAAATTGAGATTCGGGCCCACGAGTTCGGAGACGGCTGCGCGGAATTGCGCCCAATCCGACGCTCGATCCAGATCGCCCTGACCGCGCGAAGGATCGGAGTCGCGCAGGGCGGTCCAAGAAAGCGCGTACGCCTTTGCACCTTCGCGCTTGACGATCGGACCGTGGATCGTCTCCAGCACGTCGAGCGTCGCGTCCGGCTTGCCTTTGACCGGGATGTGTTCGACGCGATGCACCGCGCGCAGCCATGATGAACCGACGCGGTATTCGTCGGAAGTCGGCCCGCGAAATCTTTCGGCGAACAGATCTTGCGCGGCGCCGTATGCGCTCGTCACGCCGAACGCGATTCGTTCGTTGTGGCCAAGCGTCACGCCGGGCAGACCCGGAATCGTGAATCCTTCCACGTCGAAGCCTGCGCCTTTGAGCTGGACGACCCACCATGTGCTGGGCACAGAATGCTCGAGATGCGTGTCGTTCGAGAGAACGGGCAAACCGGTCGTGGTCCGCTTTCCGGAGACGGTCCAGCCGTTTGAACCCGAATCGGGCACGCGCTCGGCACCGGCCGGCGCGGCAAATGCCGGAGTCCACGCGGTGACGTCGCGTGGCGCGGCGCTTTGCGTCCGCCCCGACGTCCTGCGGCTGACAGATCCGTAGCCCGGCACGGGGCGCTCGAGTTCGGGCACGCTGTCGTTCGTCAGCGAGCGCATCGCTGCGTCGCCGATCTTGGCCGCAAGTTTTGCTCGAACCGCTATCGTATCGGCTTCGTCGTCGAGCCGCTGCTCCATGAGCTTCACGATCGCGAGACTGTCTGCGGCGGTCCACGGCGCCGGTCGATAGCCGAGCAGGCGGAATTCCAAAGCGGGCTCGCTCCCCGCTGCGTAGGCATTGACTCCTGCGGCATATGCGTCGAAGTCGGCGCGCGTGCGCGCGTCGAGATGCGCGGCATCGGACGTCGCCTTTGCCGCGAGGCCCAATGTCAAGTAGTAACGGTCGAGCGGCAGCGCGATCGAACCGAATATCTGTGAAAGACGCCCCTCGGATTCGCGGCGCAAGACATCCATCTGCCAGAGACGGTCCTGCGCACTCGCGTACCCGTCGCCGAAGAAGATATCCGTTTCGGTCTGTGCGGTGACGTGCGGTATGCCGCGGTCGTCGCGGCGAATGGTGACCGGCGCAGAGATGCCTGCGACGGCTATCGACCCGTCGACCTTAGGAAGCGGCGCGCGGACGACCCAGACGAATGCGACGAAGGCAACGACGATGACGGCCGCGAGGAACGCGGCCACAATCCTAACTGCGATACGAACGGTCCGCGACCAGCGCCGGCGAGTTCCGCTGCTCATTGATGTAGGGCCGCACGTTCAGTAGCGGCCGAGCAGCGCCCTACGTGTCGTGGTCCACGTAGTATCCGCCGCGCAACTCCTGGATAATCGCGATCGCCACGCGCGCCCCGTCCCCCGCAGCGACCACAGCCTGACTCGGTTTACCGGTGATCCGGCCGGCCGCAAAGCACCCCGGCACCGCCGTGCGGCCGTCTTCATCTACCGATACAAAGCGCCCGCCGTGGCCGCCGAGCGCAAGGCCGAGTCCGCTTGCGAGATCGGTCCGCTTGTTCGAGGCTAGGATCATGAACCGGCATCGGATATCGTGCGTGCCGGTTCTCACCGCAAAGCCCGGCGAATCGAGCGCGATTGACGCGACGTTTGCGTCGAGGACGCGGACGCCGAAACGCACTGCCTGTTCTCGACCGCGCTCGAGCAGTTCCGCTCCGCCGATGCCGTCCGGAAAACCGATATAGTTGTTCACGCGCTCGACTCGGCGCAAGCTCGACTCGCTTGCGTCAAGCAGGCAGGTCCGCACGCCGGCCCGCCCCAGGAATACGCCGGCGGAGAGGCCGGCCATTCCGCCTCCGACAACCACCGCATCGAATTCTTCCATTGATGAGACCTTCATGAGAGCCAAGGTGCGCCGCGTGTGACCTTCCAACTGCTATCGGTACCATGCGCGCAAGACCGCCGCTCGCTCTGCTTGGTTGCGTCATCGCATTCGCGGCGACGCTCGTCGCTCCCGCATTGGGCCGCGACCCTGGAACTGCGTCGCCGTCACCCGCGCCGTCGCGCTCTTCGCCGTCACCTGCGCCTTCACCGACAGCGACGAGTCCGCTTGCGCCCGTCAGCCTCGACTCCACTCCCGATCCTCAATCCACCGGACCGTATCCGCGATTGATCGGCAAGGTGACGGCAAGCGCCGCATGCACGCGTTTCGTTGAACACTACAATATCGCCGTCGTCACGATCGCGGCAAACGACGACCGGATCAGTTCTTCGAACGTGTCGCTCAACGATATCCAAAATGACTACTATCGGCGAGATGGCGCGCTCACCGCGTACGATCATCGCGTGCAGCTGATCAGCTACGTACAAAAGATGCTCGACTCGATCCCGGTGGAACAAGGCGCCGTGAACGACATGTTGGCGCAGGCCAAGCAGACCACGGATCCGGTTCGGCAGAAATCGCTCCAAGAGAGCGCATCGCAGTTGCAGAAATCCGTCGACCGGCAACGAGCGCTTGCGAACGATCTATCGAGCGTTGTGCGTGTGCTCATGGACAAGCACGGGTCGGAAGACACGCTTGCAACCCGTATCGGCGCGACCTTGCCTTTGGGCGAGACCTTCAATGGCAATCCGGGCGATGATCCCGTGCCGCAGCCCGGCGATGGCGGCATCATCACGAGCAGCGGCCCGCGGCCATCGCAGACGACCGTGCAGGACGTGATGCAATTCAGCCGTCAGCAGAGCATCATTCGCACCGCGGAGACTCGTGCGGTCACGGCGGCGTCGCGCGTCGTCAAGTCGTGCACGCAGACCTCCGATGGCGCCGCGCCGGCCGATCAGCCGACGCCGGCAAATCCGGCGAGTCCCCAGCCTTAGAAAAGCCGCGGCGCCGTGGACTCGGGCGGGACTTCTTCGCCAAGCCGCGCCGCTAACGCCCGGATCGTTGCAGGCGAATGCCCCTGGTAGTGATTGTTCACATAGCCGTAGATGTCGCGCACGGTGCGACGTAGACGCGCGATGAGCCGTTGCCACACGTCGAGGGATTCAGTGCGCTCGATCTGCACGCGATCGAAGACCGTGAGCGCACGATCGCCGAGCCATCGAAGATAGGCGAACGGCGCAGGAGGATCGCGCACGAGTTCGTCCGCGATCTGTGTGGCAAGCGACAGTGTGGCGTGTTTGCCTTCCGTCGCGGCGATCGCAAACCCGTGGCGGCGAGCAAGTGTGAAGAGATCGTCATCGTACCAGCGCCCGTCGCGCAGTTCGAGCGCGATCGGGCAATCCTTGGGGAGTTTGTGCGCCATGAAATGGAAGAGCGCGCCGCGATTCTCCGGGGTCGGGTCGAAGTCTGGCGGACACTGCACGAGAATGGCGCCGAGTTTGTCTCCGAGCAAACGCGCGCGATCGACGAATTCGTCGAACTGCGCGTCCGCGTCGCGAAACCTGCGGACGTGCGTGATCTCGGACGGCGTCTTCAGTCCGAACTTGAACGACTGGGGCGTTCGCCTGCGCCAGCCTTCGACCGAGCGGGCCGGCGGCGTCGCGTAGTAGGTCGAATCGACTTCGGTCGTCGAGAGCGCGCGGCCGTATTCGGTCAGCATGTCTCTTGCCTGGGTGCCGAACGGATAGAAGTTGCCGACCCAGTCTTTGTAATGCCAGCCCTGAGTCCCGAGCCAGACGCGCGCTTCCACGCGGCTGGGATTCGCGCCGCCGGGTTTGAATCGCTTCCGGTGTGAGGCTCAAGACAGATTCGAGGGTGCTCGCGTTTCGGGCGGCGGTCCTGGGCTGGTACCGGCGCAACGCGCGCGACCTTCCGTGGCGGCGGCGCTGCGATCCGTATTCCGTGCTGGTATCGGAGACGATGCTGCAGCAGACGCAAGCCGCTCGCGTGATCCCGAAGTTCGAGGCGTTTCTCGCGACCTTTCCTTCTATCACATCGCTGGCCTGCGCAGCGCTCGCCGACGTGCTGCGCGCGTGGTCGGGACTCGGCTACAATTCGCGCGCGAGGCGCTTGCACAAAACCGCGCGGATGATCGTCAGAGATTTCAAGGGCCACGTGCCGCGCGAGCTCACCGAACTTCGGACGCTACCGGGTGTGGGACGTTACACCGCGGGAGCGATCGCCTCTTTTGCGCACGGCGCTGATGAGGCAGCCGTGGACGTGAATGTCGGCCGCGTTTTGTCGCGTGCGCTCCTCGGTCAAGAGCGCTCCGCAGGCTCCGATATCTGGGAACTGGCATCGCGCGTGTTGCCGCGCGGACGCGCAGGTATGTGGAATCACGCGCTGATGGACATCGGTGCTCTCTTCTGCCGGACGAACCCGGATTGCGCCGCGTGCCCTGCCCGGCGCGTCTGTGCGTTCTCCAAGAATGGAAAACCGCAGCGCGCGACCGCTGCCCGACGCGATCGAGGCCGTGCAGCGCAGGCTCCTTTCATCGGCTCGCGACGCTATTATCGCGGACGCGTCGTCCGCGCGCTGACCAACGCTGCGCGCTTGAGCCTCCTTGCGCTCGGTGAGCAGGTGAAGGAAGACTTTGCGGCAACCGATGTCGCGTGGCTGCGCGACTTGGTGGCGGAACTCGAACGCGACGGGCTCGTAGCGATGGACGCGGTGCGCGGACTCGTGAACTTGCCGCAAGACGCGCTGCGATCTTAAAAATCCTGCGCGCCACGTATGCCGGCGCGCGAACCGCTCTGCGCTTTCGGTCGGACTTCCAGCTGCTTGTAGCGGTCATGCTCTCCGCGCAGTGCACGGACGCGCGCGTGAACATGGTGACGCCGAAGCTATTCGAACGGTATCCGAACGCCGAAGCCATGGCGGCGCTCAATCCGTCGGACATCGAACCGCTCATCATGACGTGCGGCTTGTTCAAATCGAAGGCGCGGAATATCATCGCAGCAAGTCGGCTGATCGTGGAACGTCATGGCGGTCGCGTGCCGAAGACCATGGACGAACTGATCGCGCTCCCCGGCGTAGGGCGAAAGACCGCGAACGTCGTGCTTTCGGTGGCCTTCGACACGCCGGCGATCGCCGTCGATACGCATGTGTTCCGCGTCGCCAACCGGCTGGGTCTCACGCGCGCACGCACGCCGGTGCAGACCGAGACGCAGTTGATGCGCGTGATTCCCGAAAGCGATTGGTCTGACGCGCATCACTGGCTCATCCATCACGGGCGAGAGATCTGCCATGCGCGCAATCCGGAATGTGCCCGTTGCCCGCTCCTCGCGCTCTGCCCCAGCGCGAAAAAATTCCGGTAGGGCGGACCTTTATGGTCCGCTTGTGTAGGGCGGATCTTTATGATCCGCCGGCGCGCCGTAAAGGCGCGCCCCACATCATCGGAAAAATGCAGGCTGAAAAAGCACGCGCCGCATCACGCCGCGCAGCGCGATGCCTCGGTCGATCGTGCCGATGCCGTAACCGATCGCGCGGCTGGCGTGTTCGGGATTTTCTCCAGCGCGGCGCACGACGACGTTGAACAGCCATGCGCTCTTGGCGAGGTTCTTCAGCACGCGTCCGGCGCCCAAGTACCCGCCGACCTTCTCGCGCCATTCTCGTTCGTGGCTGCGGAGTGCGTACGCCGAGACATCGCCGTCTCGCAAGGCCGCAAGCGCAGATCGCGCAGCGCTCCGCCCTGAGACAAGCGCAGTGTAGATACCCTCTCCGGTCAACGGATCCACGAGCGATGCCGCGTCGCCCGCAAGCATGACGCCGTCGAAGACCGTCCGCCGGCGCGCGCTTGAAACGGGCAGCGGCCAACCGATGGCCCGACCGACCGGCCGCGCATGACGGAAGCGCGCGGCGACCGCCGGGGCAGAACCGATAAAATCATTCAGAATGTCGCGCAGTTTGCGTCCGGTTCGACGAAGCTCCCCAAAATAGACGCCGACGCCGACGTTGGCCGATCGCTCGCCGGTGGGGAAGACCCAGCCATACCCTGGCAGCAGCTCACGATCGTAATAATGGATCTCCATGTCGTCGCGCAATCCGTCTACGTCGTCGAAATAGCCGCGCAGCGCGTAACCGATGTGGCGCGGCCCGTTTTCGCGCAACCCGAGCGACTTCGCGATGACAGAGTGCGCGCCGTCCGCGCCGATGACGACGCGCGCAGGCACGTGCGAGGTGCCGGCACCATCTTGGATTTCAACACCGCCTACTCGGCCTCGCTCGCGGAGCAGCCCGGTGACGGTCACGCCTTCGCGCAGACTGGCGCCCGCGCGAACCGCTGCGCGTGCTACGTGCGCATCGAGCTCAGCACGTGGAACGATCCACGATTCGAGTCGCGCTCCGTCGGACCCAAGCGGCGGTTCGGCGCGAAACGACCGCCCGTCCGGCCCCGATATCAGACCACCGTATGTCTTGCGCGCCGGACCCGCGAACTGATCGAAGGAGACGCCCATGTCGCGCAACATGTCGACCGCGTGCGGCGCGACGCCGTCGCCGCACGATTTGTCGCGCGGAAACACGCATCGGTCCAGTAACAGAACTTCAGCGCCGGCTGTCGCGAGCGCGTGTGCCGCGGCGGAACCGGCGGGCCCCGCTCCGACTACGACGACGTCAGCCGGCATCGCGAATCGCGACGATCTCGGCGATCACCGCGTCGACTTCCTCGATCGTGTTGTAGAAGTGCGGCCCGATGCGAATGCCTGCGCCCGGCCGAAAATCGACGATGAACTTTCTGCGGATCAGCTCCGCGCACGCCGCCTCCGCGCCTTTGAAATCCACCGTGACATGCCCGCCGCGCCGGGCAGGATCGAGCGGCGAATTGACGCGCAGACCGGCTTCTTGCGCTCGCTCGACGGCTCGCGCCGTCAGAATCATGCTGCGCGCGCGAATCGAAGGCACGCCGAGGTCGGCGATCATCGAGTACCCGGTAAGCGCGGCATACAATGCTGCGGGATTCGGCGTGCCGCCCGCGTAGCGCCAGACGTCGTCGGCCAGATCAGGATCCATTGAGAAATCGAACGGACGGCGCTGGCCGAACCAGCCGACAACCGTCGGGGTCAAGCGCTTGACGAGATCGGAACGCACGTAGAGATAAGCGGCCCCCGGACCGCCGCACAGCCATTTGACGCCGCCTCCTACGATCACGTCGACGTTCCAGCCAAGCGCGTCGATCGGCACCGTTCCCGCGGACTGATACGTGTCCAGCACGACCAGCGCCCCGACGCGATGCGCCTTCTCGATGATGGCCGCCGCGTCTTGGATGTAGGCGGATTTGAAGATCACATGCGAGATGGGCACGGCGAGCGTGCGCTCGTCGATCGCGTCGCACATAGCCTGCGTATCGATCGTGACGCCATCGCGGCTCTTGACCAGACAGATCTCCGCGCCGCGGGCTTGCTGCGCCGCCCAGTTATAGTGCACGGTGGGGAAGTTCAGTTCCGAGTAGACGACTTTGTTGCGCTTACCCGAGAAATCAAGACACGAAATGATCACGCTTTCGGCGATCGAGACGTTTTGCAGCATCGTGATGCTGCCGGCCGGCGCGTTGATTATCCGCGCCACGACGTCGCCGACGCGCGTGACAAGCGGCAGCCATTTCTCCCACGCGACGACGCCTTGCGTCGCCCAGTCGTCGGCGAATTCCGCGACGCGCTCGCGCACCCCGGCCGGCATGGCGCCGAGCGAATTCGAGACGAGGTACGTGCAGGTGGAGAGGATGGGGAAGTCCGCGCGCCTCGCGAGCAGCGGATCTAAGGCGGTCTTCATGCGCTGCGATGTTCGCGTTGCCGGTAGGCTGCGACCTTGGTCGAATATGGACTAGTCGAAGCGGGGATGAATGCCGCTCGTTCCGCTGCGCTTCGCCTGGAAGAGCGCGGCGTCGGCGGCGCGCAGCAGCATGTTGACCTGCGAACCCGCTTCCGGAAACGATGCGCATCCCATCGAAACAGTGACCGCCTCTTCCCCGAGTTGCTCGGGCCAGTCGGCATCGGCGATGGCTACCGCAAGCCGATCGGCGAGCATGAGCGCTTCGCCGAGCTGCGTCTCCGGGAGCACGACGATGAACTCGTCGCCGCCGTATCGGGCGACTACATCCGAACCGCGCACGCTTGCCGAGAGACTGTTCGCGACTTGGCGCAGCACTTCGTCGCCGATGCTACGGCCGAGCCGTTCGTTGACCGACTGCAGCCGGTCCACGTCCGCCATGATGATCGAGAACGGACGTTTGCGGCGGCGCGCTTCGTGCAGCCGCTTTTTCAGGAAGTCTTGGGTGAAGCGGTAGTTGTACAGACCCGTCAGCGGATCTGTTATGGCGAGCCGCGACGCTTCTTCGAGAAGCTGCGCGTTGTGAATCGCAAAGCCGAGCTCATCCGCCACGGCGTGGAACATGCTCTGTTCCTCGAAGTCCGCGACGCGTCCGCCGAAGCCCACCACTTGGATGGCTCCGACGACGGTGTCGCCGACGAGCAACGGTTTGGAGAGGGCGACGGAGAGCTCATCCACATCGTGCTGCTCGAAGGTCGGCGATTCTATCCGCCGCACGTCTTTCTGTCCGAGCACAACCGTCTGTTTATAGATCACGCTGAACGCAGCTGCCCCTTCTTCACCCGTGGGCGAAGCCGGTACGCTGATCGGCGCCGCGGACGCGTCCACAAAACCGCGCGAGGCGAGCGGCATGAGCTGCCGCTCTTCGGGCGCGAAAAGGTAGACCCGGCCGGCTTCGAATCCCAGCACTTCCAGCACTTTGTCGAGACCCTTGTGGACGATCGCCGCGAGTCCGACCTCGCGCGCAAACGTGCGCGCGACGTCGCGCATGACGCCGAGCGCGTGGTTCTGCCGTCGAAGATGATCGACGGTGACGCGCGACGCGGGCGCGTCGCGGCCGAATGCGACCAGCCCGAATCCGTCGCCGCGGGAATCGCCGGATGGAATGGGCGTGAATAGGAGTTCGATCGGCTGACCATCGCGATTGCGCCCCTTGACCTCCGCCGATCGCGTGCTCTCGCCGCGCGACAATCGCGACAGCATCTCGCGGACATCTTCGCGCCGGTCGTCGGGCACGATCGTCGAGTCGACGAACGGCGTGCCGATCGCTGCACCGGCGCTCACGCCGAACATCCGCTCGGCGCCTTCGTTCCAACGCCTGATTATGCCGCGTTCGTCCGATTCGACGACTGCGTCCGAGGTGACGCCGAGCAGACGTTCCAGCAAGCCGGCCGCGAGCGACGTGCGCCCGTAGCGGCGCGCTGCCATAAGCGCCTCGGCACCTTGAAAACCGAGCCGCAACAGGACGTCATCGTCCGCTTCCGCCTCCGGCGGTATTCCGAAGAACATCGCGACCGCGCCGACAGTGGTCGCACCGGCGACGAGCGGAATCGCGACAATTTCGGAAAAGCCATGCGCGAGGGCCTGGCGTTCCCAGCCGTGGCGCAGCCAGATGGGGTCGTTCACGACGTCGGCATCGCGCACCACGCGCTGTTCGCGCGCAGCCCATACCGGCGGATACATATTCACGGACGGATCCGTCATGCTATAGCTCGCGGAACCTAGTTCTCCCGGTTCCTTCCAGCCGCCGACGGCGGTGAGCGTGTCTCGCTCGAGCACGTATGCTATCGCAAAGGCCGCTCCGGCAAACTCGCCGCTCGCCTGCGCGATACTGCGCGCGACTTCTCGCGGATCGAGGCTCCGAGAGATCCGCGGTGAGTCCGGGCGCCGGCGTTCGGCGCGGGCGGCGGACAGTTCTCTCCGGCGTACCACCTCGGAGGCCACCGATCGCGCGAACCACTGCATGGCGTCCGTCTGCCGGATATCAAACGCCGAAAGATCGTCGCTGTACAAGACGAGCGCGCCGATCGTCTCCGCTCCGGCCATGAGGGGCACGGCGGCTGCGCTGCGGACCGACTCCCAATCACTGAGCAGGCGGAGCATCGCATCCGGACTGCCGAAGCCGGGTTCGCGCTCGACGACGACTGAAGCGCCGTCGATCGCGCTGCGCAGCATCGGGTCAGCGGATAGTTCCGGCCACTCCGCGCCGATCGCGTCAGCCGGCAACGAGCGTGGTCCGGCGCAAGAGACGATGCGAAGGCCTTCACCGCCGGGCGGCGCGACGATCATGACACATGTGGCACGCAGCAGCTCCGCCACTCCCTCGGCAGCCGTGCGCAGTATCCCATTCTCGTCAGCCGAGCGCGCGGCGACGTGAATGAGCTTCAAAAGCCCGGCCTCGACGTCTGCTAACGCTCCGCCGTCGCCATTGTCGGGAGTCACCCGCATGCTTGTCTTCCCGCTAGGAGTCGTGGTCGCCGAAAGTCATGGCGACGATGTCATCGTGACCGTCGTGTAGGACTACTTTAGCGAAAATGAACCTTTGCTTCGTGAGCCGAGCGACCTCTTGGGCCGGGAAGCCCGTTAGCGCTCGCAGGACAAACGACCCAAACGCGATGTTCGAACGGGACGTGATGCGGTCGAACACCATATGGAATCAGCGATGCGAAGGGGCAAGCGAAGCGAAGGGCAAGCGACGCTTGCCCGACTACAGACGAACGTCGGAAAAGCCGGGTGGAAGAACGATGGGCGCGCGCCCGAACGGATCGACGGGCACGCTCGCGGCCGCGTGCGGCGGCAAAGGCCTGTGATCGACGCGGTGTTTCGGCGGCGCCGGCTCGCGAACAAGCCGGTCGTTGACGACCGTGGCGAGATAGTAGCCGTCCGGGCGATGGACGCGATCCTCGCGCAGGAATCCGATGTACGAGCCGTTCGCGGCATAGACGTTCCAGCGGTCGACGAAGGCGATGAACTGACCGCGCGAACCGAATAGATGTTTCCCGTTCATATCCCGACGATTGGCCTTGCGGCCGTCGCAGTCCCTGCGCGGCCGGTGCCGGAAGTGGTAGAAGCAGCAGGCAGCGAACCCGCGGAGCATGACTGAATTTGAAAAGCGGCGACAGGCCTTCACCCAATCCATGGGCGACGGGGTCGCCGTGTTTTTCGGCGCGCCGGCCGCATATCGGACTAACGACTTGAACTGGGAGTACCGCCAGGATAGCGACTTGTACTATCTCTCCGGATTCGAAGAGCCGGAAAGCGTGCTTGTCATCGCTCCCGGACACGCCACCGAGAAGAGCGTGCTGTTCGTCCGGCCGCGCGATCGCGCCAAAGAGACCTGGAACGGCTACCGCTGCGGCCCGGAACGCGCCGCGGCAACGTACCACGTCGATGCGTCCTATCCCATCGAAGAATTGGCGAAGCGGCTTCCCGAATATCTCGAGACCTCCGATACGCTCTACTACGCATTCGGCGCCAACGATCAGGCGAACGCGCTGATCACGGACGAGCTCAAACGCATGTCCACGGCGCGCCGGCGCGGCGACAAGGGCGGGATGACGGTCAAGAATCCCGCGATGATCCTGCACGAGATGCGCACGATCAAGACTCCGTACGACATCGAGGGCATGGAACGCGCGGTGCGTATCTCGGGCGAGGGGCACATCGCCGCCATGCGTTATGCGCGCTCGGGCATGCACGAATATGAGATCGAAGCGATCATCGAGTTCATCTTCCTCAGCCGCGGCGCTCAGTTTCCGTCCTATCCTTCCATCGTCGCGAGCGGCGCAAACGCGACCGTTTTGCACTACACGACCAATCGCGACCGCGTTCCCGACAATGCGCTGGTGCTCGTCGATGCCGGCGCGGAAGTGGACTACTACAACGGCGACATCACGCGCACGTGGCCCATGTCGGGCCGCTTCTCTCCGGAGCAGCGCGCCATCTACGACATCGTGCTCGCGGCCAACGAGAAGGCGATCGGCATGTGCCGGCCCGGCGTGCGCTACAACACCGATGTGCACGATGAGACCGTCAAGATTCTCGTTTCCGGCATGATCGATCTCGGTATCCTAAAGGGTTCGCTCGACGAGAATCTCACCAACGAGAACTACAAGCAGTTCTACATGCACCGGACCGGACACTATTTGGGCCTCGACACGCACGACGTCGGCTTCTACAAAGTTGAGGGTCAATGGCGCGAGCTCGTTCCGGGGATGGTGGTGACGATCGAACCCGGCCTCTATTTCGCGAGCGACGCCGATGTCGATCCGCGCTTCCGGGGAATCGGGGTCCGCATCGAGGACGACATCTTGATCCGCAAGGACGGCTGCAAGAACCTCTCCGAGGAAGTGCCGAAATCCGTGGCCGAGATCGAAGCGGTCATCGCCGAGGGCAGAGCGACGCGCGAACCGCTGTTCGCGTGAACGACGCCGTGCCGGCGGACATCCTCAGCGATGTCGTGCGCTGGCGCCGTGCTATCCACCGGCACCCCGAGCTTGGATTCGAAGAGGAGCGCACGGCCGCGCTGATCGAGTCGGAGTTGGCGCGCGCCGGCGTTGATGCCGTGCGGGTCGCCAAGACGGGAATCATCGCGACGCTGCGTGGTGGGAAACCTGGCAAGACGGTGGCCCTGCGCGCCGACATGGACGCGCTGCCGATCCACGAGCGCAGCGGCGAATCGTTCGAGTCCGAAGTGCCGGGCAAGATGCACGCGTGCGGCCACGATGGTCATTCGGCGATGCTGCTCGGCGCAGCGGTGGCGCTTGCGCGCGAGCGCGCGTCGTTGAGTGGGACTATCAAATTCTTCTTTCAGCCGGCCGAGGAAGGTCCGGGAGGCGCGCTGCCGCTGATCGAGGCCGGCGCGATGCGCGGCGTCGACGCTGTGGTCATGATCCACGTATGGCCGACGCTTCCGGCCGGGACTGTCGGGATTCGTCGAGGCCCCGCGATGGCGTCGTGTGACGATTTCGACATCGAGATCCGCGGGCGCGGCGGTCATGGCGGTTATCCGCATAGCGCGGTCGACACGATACCGATCGCTGCGGAACTCGTCGGCGCGCTTCAGCGCATTGCGAGCCGTGAGATCGATCCGCTGGAATCGATCGTCGTGGCCATCGGCAGAATAGACGGCGGCTATCGCCGCAACGTCATCGCGGACACGACGCGCATCGCCGGTACCGTGCGCTGTTTGGACGAGCGCGTACGCGCCACGATTTCGGAGCGGATCGAACGCATCACGCGCGGCGTCTGCGAAGCGCACCGCGCCGCAGGCTTGGTCACGTTCGTGCGCGGTTATCCGTCCGTGCACAATGACCCGGCGATCGCGGAACGGATCGCAGTGATCGCGCGCTCCACGGATGGCATTCCGGCTGTCGTCGATCTCGACCGGCCGACGATGGGCGCAGAAGACTTCTCATATTATACGCACGAAGCTCCCGGATGCATGATCCGGCTTGGATCCAGCGCGCCCGGCAAAGCCGACCCGCCCATGCTGCATTCCGCCGAATTCCGACTGGACGAGAGCGCGCTGCCCGTAGGGGTACGGCTGTTCCGTGCCCTGGCCCACAGGCTGCCCGCCGAACTCTAATCCCGGCGGCGCGCGACGACGATAACTCTCCTATAGATAGTGCGATTCGGCCGGCTGTCACAAACGGCGTCGCCGAGTGTCTATCTTTCCGGAGGCGACCCGTACGTGAGCAACATCAATCCTCAGCAACCACTGCGAAGAACGCTCAAACCGCGTGATGGCGGCGGTCCCGGCGCGCCGCTGGCACTCGTCGCCACCGTCGCCGGCGTACTCGTCGTCGGCGGCGGCATCGCGTATGCCGTGACCGTCGGTCATCACGGATCGGCCGCGCCTGCACCGCAAGCATCAGCTATCGCCTACCAGCCGCTGCCCGCTCAATTGAGCGATGTGACTGCTGTCACACACGCCGCGAAGCCGAAGAAACCGGCAAAGCATGGCGCGACACCCACGGCCACGGCAACGCCCGGTGCGACGCCGACTCCGGCGGCAACGCCGACGACTGCAGCCACCACGAACCCGCTCACGCAGAAGGTTGCCGTGAAGCACGCAGTCCACCACGTGAAGTCTGTGTCGTCAAGCTCGCTCGCATTCGAACCGAACGCGGCGACGCAGTCAAGTTCGATAACACCGGTCTCGAATACGGTACCCGCGACGCTCCCGCCGTCGACATCATCCGCACCGGCGCCCACGCCGACGCCCGACGCGACGCCGATCTACGAACCTGCGGTCGTTGTCGAAGCGCGTTTCATCAGCCAGATTCAACCGATCTATCCAGAGATCGCCAAGCAACAAGGCATCCAGGGAACGGCGATCATACTCGCGACCGTCGGCCCGCATGGCAATGTCATCGATGAGACGGTCGGACAGTCCACCGGGAACAGACTGCTCGATGCGGCCGCGCTCGACGCCGCCCGCGCCAGCAAGTTCGAAGCGCCTGAAGTGGACGGTCATCCTGCGACCGAGACGTATCGGATCGTCTACACGTTCGCGCTGAACAACTAGGATTATGTGGGGCGGGCCTTTATGGTCCGCCTCGTTTTTGTAGGGCGGACCTTTATGGTCCGCCTGTTTTTTTGTAGGGCGGACCTTTATGGTCCGCCTGTTTTTTGTGGGGCGGACCTTTATGGTCCGCCTCGTTTTTTGTAGGGCGGACCTTTATGGTCCGCCTCTCGTTTTTGTAGGGCGGACCTTTATGGTCCGCCTCGTTTTTGTAGGGCGGACCTTTATGGTCCGCCTCATTCTATTGTAGGGCGGACCTTTATGGTCCGCCTGTTTTTTGTGGGGCGGACCTTTATGGTCCGCCTCGCCTTTGGGGGCACTTTCAATGTGAACTTCGACGCGTGAATCCTGCGCATGCCGAAGCACAAAAAGTTGACTCGCCTCTCGGGATTCGACTATTCCGCCCCGCGATCATATTTCGTGACCATGTGCGTTCTTGGCCGCCAAAAGATATTTGGAAAGCCCAAAGCGGCGGGGATCGCACTCGAAGAGGTTATAGCGCACCGCAACGCCGGCTGGTACTGGCTCCATACGTATGCGATCATGCCAGACCATGTGCATCTATTGATCAAGTTGAATAATACTTGCCGCAGCCTAGGACGAGTCGTTGGGGTACTGAAGTCGGCAATTCTCCACAAAGTGCGTCGAAGCGGCGAAGACTTCCAGTGGCAAGAATCGTTTTATGATCATATTCTTCGCGAAGGCGAAGACAGCGGCAAGATCGCTGATTACATCCTCGCAAATCCCGAACGTGCGGGTCTCGTTGCCTCCGGAGAATCGTATCCATTTTGTGGAATGGTCGATCGCCGTTGGTGATGGCGGACCATAAAGGTCCGCCCTACATAAGTTACGAGGCGGACCATAAAGGTCCGCCCTACATTTGTGGCGAGCGGACCATAAAGGTCCGCCCCACATTACCGGCCGACCGACTCCGGACGGCCCAGCGCGACGAGCAGCTCGCTGCGGCGATCGCCGAAATTCGAATCGGGCGCGACGGAACTCATGCGGTCGATGACCGCTAGCGCGCCTTCCAGATCGCCCGCGTCGGCCTTTTCATTGACCAGCTCCACGCCGATGCGCAGCGCATCCTGAGTTCTGTTCAACGCGAGGTAACAGTCGAGAGCGCCTTCGAGCGACTCGATATCCGAGCCGGTACGCAGCAGCCGCTCGTAACATAACACCGCGCCCTGATGATCGCCGCTCGCACTGAGTTCCTTCGCCTTGCGGCGCGTGAACGCGGCAAGCGCGTTGGATGCCGGGGTTGTGCGAGCGGGCGCAGCCGACGGCGATTCCGGAGTAGGCGCCGTGACTTGCGGAGCTTGCGAGGCGGCGGCGGGTGCCGGCGGCGGCGGTAAGACTTCTGCTACTGCGGGAGCGGGCACGCTTGCGACCAGTTCCTCGACTGTAGGCGGAGGCGGAGCAGCCGCCGGCTGCGGTTCAGCTGCAACGGCGGTCGCTTGCAACTGCGCAAGCCCACGGGCTGCTGCTTCGTCCGTGGGATCCACGTGCACGAGCCGCTCGTAGAGTGTTTTCAGCTGCTCTCGAGCCTTTTCGGTTTGATCGGCATCCAGCACGCCTGCGTGTTCGACTCGGTGCGCGAGTTCATCGAGCAGAAACGCGCGTCCGGTCAAGGCTCCGCCCGGCGCCGGTGAGAGCAGTTCTATCAGGTCGCCGATTGCGGCAGGACGCAACTCCAAAAATGATTCCGCATGCGCGGCCAGCTCCGAAAATGCACCGTCTTTCGCGTACAGCGTGAGCGCCTGCAGCAAGTAGACCGCCGCATCGTCAGGGCGCCCGACGGCTGCGTAAAGATCGGCGATGCGCTGACTGACCTCCGCGTCTGCAGTGTGGGCGGCGCAATAACGGTACTCGTCGATGGCGTCGGCGGCATATCCGGCCTGACGCAGTGCGTCGGCATTCGCGCGCCTGATGGTGATCTCGTCGGGGAAATCCAGCGCGAGATACCCGAGCTGGTCGAGAGCGTCTTCCGTCGGCGGCGCGGTTTTGGTGAGCTCAGCGAATTTCAGCCCGACCGTGAGCCGCTCCGGGCCGAGCGGGTTCTTTTCGGTGCGAGCGAACAGGCCTTTTTTCTTCTCCTGCGCCTTGAGCAGATCGATCATCACTGTGATCGCGTTCGCAATACGCTTCTCGGCGATGAGCGCGTCGATCGCTGCGATGTACGCCGGCACCGCGTTACGCAAACCGTCGCGCGCGCCCGCCTCTTGCGCCGTCGTCAAAAGTTGGTCGGCGTTTTGCACTACTTCATTTCGCTCCGTTGCGGCTTCCAGGCCCTGCGAGCACGGCTTTGATCTTCTCTACGCGCGCAGCCGCATCGGAAAAGCCGGGATCCCCCGAAACGATCTCCTCATACGACCACAACGCAAGTCCGAGCGAATCGGGGTCGCCTTTGCTCTCGTGGAGCGCGGCTAAAGCATAGAGCGCGTGACGATATTGGTCTTCCGGATAGCCGGTTAATTCGAGTGCCTGTGAAAGGCAAGCTTCGGCGCCGTCCACGTCGCCGCCGGCACGCATCGCGTTCGCGAGCGCTGTGCGTGCGAGCACGCCGTATGATTTGTCGCTCTCTAACGGACGAAGCGCGACGATTGCGTCGGCGGGCTTGCCCAACTCGCTCAACGCGAGCCCCAATCCGTAGCGCGCGCTCACGTTTGTCGCGTCGAGCGCGAGAGCTCCCTTGTATTTGTCTACGGCTGCCGCGAAGTTGCGCGATGCACGCAACGCGTCGGCCTCGGATGCGAGCCCGCCTTGAGGAGCGACTGCGGTTGCGGTACCGTTCGTTTTCTTTGCCGACTCCGCCGGAGCCGGGGCCGCAGCGGCCGCGGCAGGCTTTGCCGGTGCAGCTTGCGCAGGTCGCGGAGCCGGTGACGCAGCGGGCGCCGCTTGTCCCAATCGCGCGGCGCGGATCGCTTCGACTCGCTGCAGCGCGGCCACCGCTTCTGCATGCTTCACTTCGACTGATTTCGCGTCGGCCTCGAGGCGCGAACGCGCGCTTGAAAGTTCCGCCGCCATCGCCTTCAGGGCGGTGACGTCCGCTTGGATCACCGTGGCTTGATCGGCAGCCGTCTTTGCGGCGGCGTGCACGCCCCGGGTCTGCTCCAGCAGACCGATAAGCTGTTTCTCGACGGCGTCTGCCCCCTGGCGCGCAGCCGCGAACTTGTTCTGCAGATCCTTGACGTTAGTTTCGACCGCACCGGTCTCGGCCATGACCTGTTCGGCGCGCGCCTGCGAGGCCGCAAGCGTCTCGTTCGCTTTGCCGACCTGGCCGGCGACAGCATCGATCTTCGCGCGGATCGCCGCCACGTCGTTCGGCAATGCGGCAAGCGCGGCCAGTTCGTCGCGCACTTTCTGCACGTCGGCGGCGAGTTTGGCGAGCGAGGCGTCCTCAGCGGCTTTGGCTTGCGAGGCCGCTTCGATTTCGGCCTTCAACTGTCCGAGGCGGCCTTCGACGGTGCCGCGTTCGCGTTCGAGCGCTTCGAGCGCCGCTTTGGCAGCCTTGATCTCTTCTTCGACCGCAAGTCGCTTCTTGAAGGCTTGCGCGACTTCCGATTTCGCCTGCGCCAGGCGCGACATCGCTTCAGATTGCTGCTCGAGGAGAAAAACTTCTGCGGGCAGCGTCGAGCTTAGTGTGGCGCTCTCGTCGACCGGTCGTGCCGGAGGCGGCGCGGCTGCTGCCGGTGTTGGCGCAGCTGGTGCCGCAGGCGCGGCTGCTTGCGGTTGTGCCGGTGCTGCGGCTGGTTGTGCGGTCGCGGCGCTGGCGGGCGCAGCTGCCGGAGCTGGCGCAGCTGCGGCGGGAGCGGGCGCAGCGGCGGCCGGCTTCTGCTGCGGTTTTGCCGCAGGCGCAGCTTCCGGCGCGGGCGCGGCCTTGATCGACGCGACCATGCCTTTCGCTTTTGCGTTCTCGGGTTCAAGCGCGAGACTTGCGTTTGCACATCGGCGCGCATCGGCCGTTCGTCCGGCCGCGAACGCGGCGTCGGCTGCCAAATTGTAATAGGAAACCGCTTCGGTTTTTAGATTCTTCGCTTGATGGACGCGGCCGAGATGATCGAGTCCGTCAACATGGGTCTTGTCGCGTTCCACGATTCGCTTGAACGCGAGAATCGCTTCATCGTACTTGCCGAGTGATTCGTACAAGCAGCCGGTTTCGAACAGCGCGGGCATGTGCCGGAGACTCGTCTTGCGCAGCACCTCGACGAATTTGGCCAGTGCGTCGTCGCGTTTGCCGTCGGCGAGATCGGCTCGGCCGATCTCGAAGAGCGCGTCGTAGTTCTTCGGCTCGAGCGCCGCGGCGCGGACGAAGCACGAGCGCGCATTGTCGATGTCGCCCGCGTCCATGAAGTCTCGGCCTGCATTCAAAAACGCCGGCACGGCTTCGGCAACCGAACCGGCCTCGGCGAGAAGTTCTGCCGCGGCCATTCGATCCGCCGGATCCGTAGCGCCGTCACCTGCGGCTTCTCGCAGCTTTGCGAGTTCCTGATCGTTCTGTTTTGAATCCATGGTTATAGCGGACGTCCTCGGCTACAAGCTCAAGCGATTGGTAGGGCGCGGCCTCACGGCTGAACGAAAATCGAACGCGCGTCCACGGCAGATGCCGATTGCGTGCGGCCATACGCTTCCTACTTCAAAATATCGGCGTTTTTCTTCGGGAGCGCAGAGTTCTCAGCGAACGGCCGCCTCCTTCGCCTCCTGGGCCTCGAGATATTGTTCGGCGCGCATGGCCGCCCGGCAACCCAATCCGGCCGCCGTGATCGCCTGGCGATAGTGGCGATCCTGAACGTCGCCGCCGACGAAGACGCCTGGGGAACTCGTGGATACGCCGTCGGGCGATTCGATGTAGCCGCGCGAATCGAGAATCAATTGTCCCGCAAAGACGGACGTGTTCGGCTGGTGCCCGATCGCAACAAAAACCGCGTCGGTTGGATGCTCCATCAGAGCGCCGGTGCGCGTGTCTTCCACTATCACGCCTTCGACGTGGCGATCGCCGACGATTTCCCGGACGCGCGCATTCCACAAGAAGTGGATCTTTGGGTGAGCTTGGCCGCGCGCTTGCATGATCTTCGATGCGCGGAGATGGTCGCGCCGATGCACGATCGTCACGCGCTTGCCGAAGCGAGTCAAGAAAAGCGCTTCCTCGAGCGCCGTGTCGCCGCCGCCGACGACCGTGATGTCTTTCTCCTTGAAGAACGCACCGTCGCACGTCGCGCACGTGGAAACGCCTTTGCCGCGAAGCCGCGTTTCGCTTTCGAGTCCGAGCCAGAGCGCCGATGCCCCGGTCGCGACCACGACGGTCGACGCGCGGAAATCGCCGGCGTCGGTCGAGACGCGTTTGACATCGTGTTTGAAATCGACCGAGACGACGTCTTCGTTGATGATCTCGGCGCCGAACCGTTCGGCTTGTGCGCGAAAACGCTCCATGAGTTCGGGGCCTTGGATGCCCTCGGGAAATCCCGGATAGTTCTCAACATCGGTCGTGAGCATCAACTGCCCGCCATAAAGTCCGCCTGCGAAGACGAGCGGCGACAACTCCGCGCGCGCGGCATAGATCGCGGCGGTCAAACCGGCAGGGCCGGACCCGATGATGATGACTTTTCGTATCTCGTCGGACACGCGCGAGGTATTCCCCGGTTCGGAAGTGTAGCCTTTCGTCAAGCCATGCGCAACGATCTGTTTGAAACCGTGGGCGGCACGCCGCTCGTGCGGCTGACATCGCTATCCAATGCTCTCGGCCGGACGATTCTCGGCAAGGCTGAATTCCTGAATCCCGGCGGGTCAGTCAAGGATCGAGCGGCGAAGGCGATCATCGAGGACGCCGAGCGGAGCGGCCGTCTCCAGTCGGGCGGCACGATCGTAGAAGGAACCGCGGGCAACACGGGCATCGCGCTCGCGCTTCTCGGCAATGCGCGCGGTTACCGCACGGTCATCGTCATCCCGGACGATCAGTCACACGAGAAGATCGACCTCTTGCGGGCACTGGGCGCCGACGTTCGCGTCGTTCCCTCGGCGCCGTTCACGGACGACGCCAACTATTATCACGTCGCGCGCCGCGCGGCCGAAGCGATTTCCGGCGCCGTGTGGGCAGATCAATTCAACAATGCCGCGAATTGGCGCGGGCACTACGCGACTACCGGGCCGGAGATCTACGAAGAGACCGGTGGCCGGCTCCAGACCTTCGTGTGTGCGTGCGGCACGGGCGGCACCTTCGCGGGAGTTTCGAAGTATCTCAAGGAGAAAGATCCGTCGATTCAAGCGATCGTCGCCGACCCGATGGGTTCGGCGCTTTACGCGTACGTTCGATGCGGCGCGTTGGACGTCGTCGGCGATTCGGTCAGCGAAGGCATCGGCATCAAGCGGATCACCGACAACTTCAAAGCCGCGGTTCCCGACGGCGCATGCCGGATCGACGATCGAACGATGGTTGAGATGGCACACTATCTCGTCCGCTCGGAAGGCTTGCTGCTCGGCGGCTCGGCGGCGCTGAACGTCGCGGCTGCGGCGCGCTTGAGCCGGGACCTGCCGCGCGGCAGCGTTGTCGTGACCGTTTTGTGCGACGGCGGCGCGCGCTATATGTCGCGCCTCTACAACCCCGCATGGCTCGCGGAAAACGACCTCCTTCCGGTCTGTCAGGACCTGGACTTTCTCTAAGCCGGCCGGCAACGGATAGCGCACTCCGACCGTAGGTTTTCCCGGCGTCGGGGCGAACCCGGGACTTTGGGATAAATTTCACAAGGTCATCGGGAGCGTCCATTTCACGTGCTATTCTCGCCTTGGGCGATCGTCGCCGTATTCTTCGTCGTCGCGCTAGTCGTCGCGTTCGCCATCTCTGCCGTGCCGGGTATTTTCACGAGCAAGCGGCCGAACAGAGCGAAGGCCGAAGCCTACGAATGCGGCGTCCCGCCGACATCTGCGATGATCGGCCGGTTCCCGGTCCGCTTCTATCTCGTCGCGATGCTGTTCGTCATCTTCGACGTCGAAGCGGCTTCGTTTTACCCGTGGGCTGTCCGGCTGCGCGATCTCGGCGCGTTCGGGCTCGTGGAAATGGTGACGTTCATCGTCGTGCTGGGCGTCGGCTACGCATATGTATGGAAGAAAGGCGGTTTCTCATGGAGATGAGCCCGCACCAGCCGTACATCACGACCAAGCTCGACGAGTTCACGGCTTGGGCGCGGACGTCCGCGATCTGGCCCATGACGATGGGCCTTGCGTGCTGTGCCATCGAGATGATGTCGATCGTCTCGCCGCGCTACGACACGTCGCGGTTCGGCGCCGAAGTGTTCCGTTCGTCCCCGCGTCAGAGCGACCTCATGATCGTCTCCGGCCGCGTCTCGAACAAGATGGCCCCGATCCTGCGCCAGCTTTACGATCAGATGCCCGATCCGAAGTGGGTCATCTCGATGGGGGCGTGTGCGTCCTCCGGCGGCATCTTCGATAACTATGCGGTCTTGCCGGGTGTCGACCGAATCCTCCCGGTTGACGTCTACGTGCCCGGCTGCCCGCCAAGCCCCGATGCCGTGATCTTCGCGATCATGCAGCTGCGTAAACAGATCGAAGCCGGCGGCAAAGCGCTGGTACTTGCCAAGAATGCCTGAGCAGCCGCCCGTTCGGGCCGAACGCACCCGCACCGCGGCGTTGCTTGACACATTGCGGTCAGCGCTGGGCGAAGATCTTCTGGAAGCGGTTTCCGCGGCCGACATGGACGAAGCCGCGATCGGCCCTAGCGCACTGCTGCGCGCGGTGGAGATCCTGCGCAGCGCCGGCTTCAACATGCTCGCCGACATCGGCGTGGTTGATCATCTCCCGCTCTCGCCGCGGTTTGAAGTCGCCTATCACCTCCAGATCATCGATGCGGCGGCCAAGCCGGTCGTGCCCGCGCGGTTTCGGCTGCGCGTCTTCCCGGACGATGCAGATCCCGTCGTGCCCTCGCTCGTATCGATCTGGCCGAACGCGAACTGGGCCGAGCGCGAGGCCTTCGACCTCTTCGGTATCAAGTTCGAAGGTCACATCAATCTCAAGCGCATCTTGATGCCGGATGATTGGGTCGGCTACCCGCTGCGCAAAGACTACCCGCTTCGCGGGACCGATCGCGGCTTCGTCGCCGGCGGCCGCCAGGGGAGCGTCCCTCCGGTGGACCTGCAGCAATGAGCACGCTCGACCTATCCAGATTGGAAAGCAGCCCCGACCTTCTGATCTCGCAAGGCGACGACAGAGATTCGCTTGTCATCAGCATGGGGCCGCAGCATCCGAGCACGCACGGCGTGCTGCGAGTCATGCTCAAGCTCGACGGCGAGACGGTGATCTCGTCGGAGTCTGAGATCGGCTTCCTCCACACCGGCATCGAAAAGCAGGCGGAGAATCTCTTCTGGCAACAGACCGTCACGGTCGTCGACCGGGCAGATTACCTGGCGCCGCTTTCCAACAGCCTCTGCTACGTGCTCGCGGCCGAAAAATTGCTCGGCATCGACGGGCAGATCCCGGTTCGCGCACAAGTGCTGCGTGTGATATTCACGGAGTTGACGCGCATCGCGAGCCACTTGGTCCAGCTCGGCACGCACGCGATGGATCTGGGCGCGCAATCCATTTTCATGTATGCGTTCGAGATGCGCGAGCAGATCTTGCGCATCATGGAGTTCGTCACGGGCGCACGCATGCACCAGTCGTGGTTCCGCATCGGCGGCCTCGCGCTCGATGTGCCGGTCGGCTTCATCGACTTGCTCGATAAGTTCATCGAGTCGTTTCCCGAGCGGCTCAGCGACATGCGCGCGATTCTCGAAAAGAACGTCATCATCATGGATCGGTTGATCGGCGTCGGCCGGATCTCTGCCGAAGATGCGATCGCGTGGGGATTGACGGGCCCGAATCTGCGCGGCAGCGGCGTGGCGTACGATGTGCGCAAAGCACTGCCGTATAGCGGATACGAGAATTACGATTTCGACATCTGCGTCCACGACGGCGGCGACTGCTACAGCCGCTTCGTCGTCCGGCTCAACGAGATGTATCAGGCGTGGCGCATCATCAAGCAAGGCCGCGACCGGTTCCCGGGCGGCCCGGTGGTGATCGACGATCCCAAGATCGTGCCGCCGGCGAAAACCGTCATCCAGCATTCGATGGAAGCGCTGATCCAC